>NZ_PVUE01000013.1 GCF_003003235.1 Antricoccus suffuscus | reverse complement strand
TTCCATTCCGAACCCGGTAGCTAAGCCTTTCAGCGCCGATGGTACTGCATGGGTGACTGTGTGGGAGAGTAGGACGCCGCCGGACATAATTTCCCGTTGAGGGGGTTATCCGACAGTTACTGTTGGATAACCCCCTCAACGCTTTTGTGCGTTCAGGTGTATTTCGGCTTAGGAGGTTGTCGTGGCTGACGAAGGTTCTCGCGACGAGAAGAACGATCGGCCCGATGATGATTCCCGCCGCCCGAGGACTGGCTATCAGGGCGGCGATCGGCGCCCGAACAGTCGAGAGAGTGGTCATCGTCAAGGCGGTGGATACCAAGACCGCGGCGGTCGTGGTGCCGGCTATCAAGGCGGTGGCGAGCGTCGCGGCCATAATCGATCAGCTGATGGCACGCGCCGTGACGACCGAGACGGCCACCGGTCAGATCGAAGCGGCCCAGGTGGTTATCGCTCGGACCGCGGCGGTCCGTCGGGATACCGTTCAAATGGTGGTCCCGATCGCGGACCGCAACGTGACCGCGGCGGCTCGGACCGTGGTCCACAGCGGGACCGTTATTCCTCTTCCAGCGGCAGATCGGATGACCGCGGGGCTCAACGCGGCGGCGGTGGTCGTCCAGATCACGGCCGTTCCGGGGATCGACCATCCGGTGGCCGTGACGGTGGGCATTCAGGCGCTACACGTCCCGACTACCGTTCTGGTGGCGGCCGCGATGAGCACCGTTCTTACGGTGGTCGCAATGACCGTCGTCAGGATCAGGGATTCCGTCGTGATGATTCGCGCGGAAGCGCCCCACGCAGGGACGACTCGCGTGGAGGCAGTTTTCGTCGTGACGACTCTCGTGGTGGTCCGCGTCGTGACGACTCCCGGGAAAGCGGTTTCCGCTCGGGCAGTCGTCGGGACGACTCCCGCGGTAGTAGTTTTCGTCGTGACGACTCTCGTGGTGGGCCGCGCCGGGATGACGCGCGGGGTGACCGTTTCCGCCCGGACAGTCGTCGGGACGACTCCCGCGGCAATAGTTTCCGTCGCGATGATTCGCGCCGTGGCGGTCCACGTCGCGACGACTCCCGTAGTAGTAGTTTCCGTCGCGACGACTCTCGTGGTGGCGGTTTCCGCTCGGACAGTCGGCGTGATGATTCCCGCCCAGCACGCGGCGGCTACGGCAGCGAACGTGGCGACAGCCGCGGCTATCGCGACCGCAGCGATGATCGTCGTACCTTTGATCGCGGACACCGCGATGATCGACGCGCACGTGATGAGGCACCGCGTCAGCGCACGCAGGCGCCGCCGATTCCGGACGGGCTCGATCCGAAGATGCTCGACCGTACCGTGCTCAGCGAGCTCAACACGCTCGGCGAGAAGGCCGACACCGTGGCGCTGCACCTGGTTGCGGCCGGCGTACTTGTAGATTCCGAACCGGAAAAGGCCTTGCTGCACGCCCGGGTTGCTCGTGAGATGGCGCCACGACTCGCCTCGGTTCGGGAGGCGTCGGGCATCGTCGCCTACCAAGCCGGCGAGTGGGCCGAAGCGGTGCGCGACCTACGCGCCGCGCGACGGATGTCCGGCGATGATTCGCATGTGCCGGTCCTCGCGGACTGCGAGCGGGCACTTGGCCGGCCCGAGCGGGCCATTACGTTAGTGACCGAGACCGACCTCAGTAGGCTGCCGAAGGACGTACGTGCCGAAGCGGCGATCGTGCACTCTGGTGCGCGTCGCGACCTCGGCGAGATCGACGGCGCACTGCACGTACTGGAGTCTTTCGGGCTGGATCCGGACAAATCCCCGGGTTCTGGGCCTCGCATCTGGTACGCGTACGCCGACACGTTAGTTGACGCCGGTCGTACCGACGATGCGAAGAAATGGTTCGCGCAGGTCGTCGAACACGACCTCGACGAAGAGACCGACGCCCAGGAGCGGCTTGAGGCTCTGACCTAAACCGGGCCTCTTACCAGGGCAGTGTGACAGATCTGCCGTTATGGCCGATTCCTATCCACAACCCTCCGCGTTCATGCACAGCCCGTAGCGAAACAACCAAAGCGCGGTCTCATCCATTGATCATGGATGAGACCGCGCTTTTTGTTTTCACTCGGAGGACCACCATGGCAACTGCAACATCGACGAAGAAGAACACGACGGACAAAGAGATCGATCCGGACACAGACCTCGATATCAACGAGGTCTGCCTTGTCGGCAAACTGTCGGCTCCGGTCGAGATTCGTGAATTGCCGAGCGGTGATCGAGCCGCGACGTGGCGGCTGGTCGTACGCCGCCGCGCACGAGGAGGGCGTGTGGGCCCGGCCGTTGACACGATCGACTGCGTGAGCTTTCACAAGGGCCTGATCGGCCGTGCCACGCGGTGGGAAGCCGGTGCGTGGCTGCGGATTACCGGCGAGCTACATCGACGATTTTGGCAAACACCGACCGGTCCGAGAAGCCGCTATCAGGTCGAGGCGCATTCCGCGAAGCTTGAGCCGCGCCCCTGACTAAGCACCGCCGGAGAAGGACGATGATGATCGTGGCGGCTACGCTCATCGAGTGGACGCCGATGAGAACGCACTTGCCCGCCAGTACGACGTAGCGCTGTTTGATCTGGACGGGGTGATCTATTCCGGTGACGAACCGGTCGGGCATGCCGCGGCATCGCTGGAGGCAGCGCTCGAGGCCGGGATGCGCGCGGCGTACGTGACAAATAACGCGTCGCGAACTCCGGCCGAGGTCGTCGAGAAGCTCGCCGCGGTGGGTGTGCAGGCGAAGGCCGAGGAGATCATCACCTCCGCACAGGTCGCCGCGGAAATTCTGCGCGATCGGCTAGAGCCAGGCGCTTTAGTGCTGATCGTGGGGGATCGCGGACTGCGTGACGCGGTCGCCGCTGTCGGGTTGAGAATCACGGACAAAGCCGCAGACAAGCCGGCCGCCGTCGTCCAGGGATTCTCGCGCAAGATCGGCTGGGCGCAGCTCAGCGAGGCGACGGTGGCTGCTCGCGCCGGAGCGCTCTGGATTGCCACCAATCTCGACTCCACCATTCCGTCGGCGCGTGGGATCCTGCCCGGCAATGGCGCAATGATCGATGTTGTTGCTACGGCGCTCGGACGTAGGCCTGACGCCGTGGCCGGCAAACCAGACCGCACCATGCAGACCGCATCGGTCAAACGCACGCAGGCACATAGGCCGCTCGTGATCGGAGATCGGCTCGATACCGACATCGAGGGCGCCAACCGCTCCGACTGCGACAGCCTGCTCGTCATGACCGGCGTGACTACCCCTGCCGGACTCCTGGAGGCCACCGAAGAACTCCGCCCGACCTATATCGGAGCGGACCTACGGGACCTGCTCAAGCCTGGCCGTGGTGTTCCGCGCAGCAACGCGGACGGCTGGACTATCGGCTGCTGGCAGGCGAGTAGCGACGGTCAGATCCGCCAGACAGCGGCAAAGTCGGGTGACCAGGATCCGCTCGACTACCTGCGGATCGCCTGCGCCATCAGTTGGTCGGGCGGTCAGCCTCAGCCCGCCGACGACGCCGCGTCCGCCGAGTCTCGCTCGTTGAGTCTCAATTGAGAATCCGATAGTCCCACGCATCCAACCACCGCTGCGCGGTGTCATTGGCCCGCAGTGCCGCGCGACGATTGGCGCGCGAGCTACTTGAGCAGTTCGCGCAGTTTCATCATGTCCATGATGCTGGCATCAACCTTGAGCCGACCGCTTGCCCACGCCTTCGCGACATTGAGCTCCCCGTCGCACAGCGCGACCAGGTCGTCGGATCCGGCAGTCAGTTTGATGTTGCCGTCAGACTTGGGCGCCTCGGCGATGTCCACGAACGATCCGTCCTTGAACGTGCCTCTGAGGATGACATCGAGGTCTTTGATCGTGCAACTAAGGGTGCGCTCGAAATCGGCCTTGTGATCGAGCGAGGCGAGCCGATCGGCGAGGCCTTCTAGCGCGGTCGTGCATTCTTCGAGTGTTGCCATGTCATCCATTCCCTGGACGCGCCGATTCGGTGACGCGTGAATTGCGGTGTGTAAGTACGGCTCTGGCCCACAGACTCTGCCATCGGCATACCCCGGCGGTGCCCAACTCTAGGCCGAATGTGAAGTAGCGTGCCACGAAATTGTGGCATATGCGGATAATTGGCGTATGGACATCACGCAACCGGACTCCGGACAGCAGCAGCCAGATGACGTATCCGGCGGCGACGGCGTCGAGTCGGCGACCTCGAACGGGGAGACCGGAAGCACGCCGAAGCCGTCAGCGCCAAACCAGCACCAGCTTGATCGGCGCGCCGCGGAAACTGAAACGCCTCAGCGGTTTGCCGCCGTACTGGCCGAGGTCGACGCGGTAGACGAGCGTCCGCTCGCGGACCATAACGACGTGTTCACTCGAGCGCACCGTGAGCTCACGGACGCCCTTAACGACGTTGAGCGCGGTGATAGTTGACCGAGCAGAAGGTACGGCTCGACATATTTCTGGTGCGCGCCGGCATGGCGCGTTCACGCCAACTCGCCCGTGAGCTGATCGCGTCCGGGGCCGTGCAGGTCGGCGGCGAGGTTGCCACGAAGCAGTCACAGCTGGTCGACGAATCGATGGACGTGGTCGCCGAACGGACCGAGGGCAACGAGTTCGTCTCGCGCGGCGCGCTGAAGCTGCTCGGCGCGCTTCAAGATTTCGCCGACATCGACGTAATGGATCGGCGTTGTATCGACGTCGGCGCTTCGACCGGCGGCTTCACCGAGATCCTGCTGCACGTCGGGGCGCGAGAGGTTGTCGCGCTCGACGTGGGCCGAGACCAGCTCGACCCTCGGCTGCGCGCCGATGACCGCGTGCACAGCATCGAACGTACTCATGTGCGCGACGTGACCGCCCAGCAAATCGGCGGCTCGGGCGACGTCGTGGTCGCGGACCTGAGCTTCATTTCGCTGCGGCACGTGATGGACCGCCTCGCCGAGCTGACCGCGTCCGATGGCGTGCTCATTCCCATGGTCAAGCCGCAGTTTGAAGTAGGCAAAAACCGGCTGGGCAAGGGCGGCGTCGTACGAGACCTAGCCGATCACGAGAAATCCGTGCGCGACGTGGTGGCGTCGGCGGCCGAGCACGGCTTGCATCTGCGTGGCATCGCGCGTAGCAAAGTCCCCGGACCAGCGGGCAATATCGAATACTTCATCCGACTACAGCGCGGCGCCGCCGAAGACTTCGACGAGCTGTGGTCGCGGGTGGTCGATTGACCGGACCGGTCGCCCTCGTCATCGCGGTCGGCGTACTCGCCGGCGCGTTGGCGATCGCCATCCGCGGCAACAGCAGGCTCCTTGAAGGCCCGATCGCTGCCGCTGGCGCCTTTGCGCTCGTACTCCTCGGCGTCGTACCCGCGGCGGCAGCCGGCACCACTGTTCGCGATCTTGCCGGCACCGTCGCATTTCTCGGCGCAATTCTTATCCTCGGCCACTTGCTCGCCGAGGAAGGCGTCTTCACCTACTTCGGCCGACTCGCCGCCACCCGCAGCAGGGGTACGCCGCGCCGACTGCTCGGGTACGTCGTGGTGATGGCCGGCGCGGTGACCGCCGTACTCACGCTGGACACGACCGTCGTACTACTCACGCCCGTCGTTGTCGCGGCAACGTTGCGGATGCGGACCCCAAGCGCCCCGCACACGTTCGCGTTAGTGCGGATCGCGAACTCCGGCTCGCTGCTGCTGCCGGTCTCCAACCTCACCAACCTGCTGGCGTTCGGCGCGGCCGGTCTGACGTTCGGTCGGTTCGCGGCGCTGCTCGCCGTGCCGTGGGTCGCGATCCTGATAACGGAGTGGGCGGTGGCGCGGATCGCATTCCGCGAGCAACTCGCGCCGGCCTCGAGTGACGGATCGCGGGACATTCGTGACGGATCGTCGGACTTTCGTGACGGATCGCGGGACTTTCGTGACGGATCGCCGCGGGTGGCGCTCGGGGTACTGGTCGTGACCGTGTGCGGGTTCGTCGTACTGTCCGCGTTCGGCCTGTCGCCGGCGTGGATGGCCGCCGCCAGCGCTCTGGTGCTCGGGGTACGCCGCCTGGTCCGCAAACAGACCGACGTACGCCGGATCATCGGTGAGGCGAACCCCAGTTTCCTGCTGTTCGTGCTCGCACTTGGCGTCATCGTCGACGGTGTCAGCCGGCACGGTGGCGCGGCGCTGCTCGGGCGACTCCTACCCGCCGGACATTCGCTACCCGCACTGCTGGTCATCGCGCTGCTGGCCGCGCTGGTCGCCAATCTCGTCAACAACATTCCCGCCACACTGGTGCTGTTACCGCTCGTGGCCGGTGCACCGCTCGCGGTGCTGGCCGTCTTGATTGGCGTAAACCTTGGCCCGAACCTGACATACGGCGGATCGCTTGCCACACTGTTATGGCGCCGCGTCGTCGCGGCGGACCTACGCCCGTCGGCGAAGCAGTTTCACGTGCTCGGACTAATGTCTGTAGTACCGATCATCCTGATGGCGACGTGCTTGTTGTGGTTGTCGGCGAAACTGATCGGCGTTTGAAGGCCTGAGCATCTTGAGACGTGAGGATCTTAAGACCCGAGCATCTTAAGACCTCAGCATCTGACGACCCGGAGAAGAGAGGTTAATGAGCGAGCGCAGCGACGTACGGTCGACACCTGACCAGTCGGGGGAGCAGCGCGCGGTACTTCTGGTCACGCACGCCGGCCGCGAGGACATCATCGATCTCGCCCGCCAGGTCGCCGAACGCCTGCACAAGGCCGGCATTCGGGTCCTCGCGCCGTACGCCGAACGCGACCTGATCGATCACGACTGGGTGGTCGGCGTACCAGACCTGCATGGCGATCCGCAGCGCCCTGATATCACCGAAGGCACCAAACCCGAGCTGGTGATGGTGCTCGGTGGGGACGGGACGTTTTTGCGCGCCGCGGAGTATGCCCGCCCGGCCGGTTCGCCGATCCTGGGCGTCAACCTCGGGCATGTCGGGTTCCTTGCCGAGACCGAACCCGAGGCGCTGCACGAGGCGGTCCAGGACGTGCTCGATCGCGCCTACCGCGTCGAGGAACGGATGACGCTCGACGTCGACGTGTTCGGTCCGGACGGCGTGGTCGTCTCCACCTGGGCGCTTAACGAGTCGTCGCTGGAGAAGACCACCCGCGAACGCATCCTTGAGGTCGGCGTCAGCGTCGACGGCCGTCCGCTGACCTCGTTTGGCTGTGATGGCATCTTGTGTGCGACCCCGACCGGCTCCACGGCCTACGCCTTCAGCGCCGGCGGACCGATCGTGTGGCCCAGCGTCGAGGCCATCCTCCTGGTACCCAATGCGGCGCACGCGCTGTTTGCCCGGCCGCTGCTCACCGGGCCGGAGTCGAGCATCCGGCTCGACGTCGCCCCGCGTGGCCACGATGCGGTGCTGTGCGCGGACGGCCGGCGCACGATCCCGGTGCCGGAGGGCCACAGCGTTGTCGTACGCCGCGGCGACAAGCCCGTCTACGTCGCCCGGGTCAAGGACGAGAGCTTCAGCGACCGGCTCGTTGCCCGCTTCCAGTTGCCCGTGCACGGGTTCCGGGAACAGTAGTGGAGCGCACTGCGACGTACGCCGGAAGGAGTGCGGCGTGCTAGAGGAAGTCCGCATCCGCAACCTCGGCGTGATTGCCGACGCGACGCTGCAGCTCGATCGCGGGTTCACGGTCGTGACCGGCGAGACCGGGGCCGGCAAGACGATGGTCGTGGCCGGGCTGATGCTGATGTTCGGCGAGCGCTCGGACTCCTCTCAGGTCTCGCACGACGCGGCCAGCGCCGACATCGAGGGCCGGCTGCGCCTTGCGCCGGACAGTCACGCCGTACGCCGCACCACCGAGGCCGGCGGTGACGTCGACGAGGACGGCACGCTGATCCTCAGCCGCAGCGTCAGCAAGAACGGGCGGTCCCGGGCCAGCGCGGGCGGGCGTTCGGTGCCGGTCGGCGTCCTGGCCGAGCTCGCCGACTCCGTCATCGCGGTGCACGGCCAGTCGACCCAGCTGCGCCTGGCCCAGCCCGCGCAACAACGCGAGCTACTCGACCGGTACGCCGGGGCGCCGGTGACGCAGGCACTGGCCGACTACCGGGCGGCGTACGACGAGTGGCGCCGGATCGAGCAGGAGCGCGACGACCGGCTGCGCAATGACGACGAGCGGCGCCGGACCCGCCAGATGCTGATGTTCGGCCTCGAACAGGTCGACGCGGCGGCGCCGCGACCGGGCGAGGACGAACGCCTCGAGCAGGAGCTGGGCCGGCTCGCCAACGCCGACTCCCTGCGCCAGTCGGTGCAGGCGGCGCACACCGCGCTGGTCGGCGCGGACGACGACGCCGGTGGCGACAGCATCAGCACCCTCATCGGCCGCGCCGTCCGCGCGCTCGACGAAGGCGGCGTCCACGACGAGTCCCTCGCGGAGCTCGCCACGCGCGCTAAAGAGATCTCCTACCTCGCCACCGACCTGGCCAGCGACGTGTCGGGGTACGCCGAGGGCGTCAGCGACGACCCCGAACGCCTCGCGCAGGCGATGGCCCGGCGCGTCGAGCTGCGCGAGCTGGTGCGCAACTACGGCGGCGCGGACGGGGTGGCCGGCGTACTGGCGTGGGCCGACGATGCCCGCGCCCAGCTGGACGCGATGGACGACTCGGCCGAGAGCATGGCCCGGCTCGAACAACAGGTGACTCAGGCCCAGGCGTCCGCGCAGACCGCGGCCGCGGCGTTATCGAGCCGGCGGCGCGAGGCGGCCGGGTCGTTTCAGGACGCGATCGGCGCCCAGCTGGCGAAACTCGCGATGGGCTCGGTGCGGATCGGCGTACGGGTCAGTCCCCGAGAAGCGGCCGCGGGTCGTCCCACGCTCGAGGCCGACGGCCGGCCCGCCGGGGCCAGCCCGGACGGTATCGACACCGTGCACATCGAGCTCAGCAGCGACGGGGGTACGACGTACCGCCCGCTGGCCAAGGGTGCCTCCGGCGGCGAGCTGTCCCGGGTGATGCTCGCGATCGAGGTCGTGCTGGCCGGCACCGACCCGGTGCCGACGATGGTCTTCGACGAGGTCGACTCCGGCGTGGGCGGCGAGTCGGCGATCGAAATCGGCCGGCTGCTGGCCGTACTTGGCAAAGATCACCAGGTAATCGCGGTCACGCACTTGCCACAGGTCGCGGCGTACGCCGACCGGCACGTCGTGATCGAGAAGTCCGGTGCACAGGGCGTGACCAGGTCGGATATCCGCCACCTCGATCACGCCGAGCGCATCGTCGAGTTGACTCGGATGCTGGCCGGCCTCACCGACAGCGACTCCGGTCGCGCGCACGCGGCGGAGCTGCTCGAGACGGCGTATCAAGAGAGAGACCCGTCGGCGGCCACACGGCCGGCCGCCAAGTCTTCGGCCAAGAAAAGTACGACGAAGGCGGCAGCACCGGCCAAAAAGTCACCGACGAAGGCGGGGCGCCGTACGACGACCTCGAAGCGGGCGCGGCAGGTGAGCGACCCCAAATAGGCCGTCGCGGGCCGCGAGCACGTCTCGTGGTGGCGAGCAGGGTCACGCCCGCTCACAGGTGTGTCGGTGCCCCAAATACCCCATAACCACATGACTCGATGAAAGACTGGCCCAATGAAAATCGCCACGATCCGCAAGGGGCGGCCCGATCCGGCCGGCTCCGGAGCAGAAGGCGTGGCGCGGTTGGATCGTCGTACGAAGAACCTCACCAAGCGGCTCAGACCGGGTGAAGTGGCGATCATCGATCACGTCGACATCGACCGGGTGAGCGCCGACGCGCTCGTCGGTTGCAAGGTCGCGGCCGTGGTCAACGCGTCACCCAGCATCTCCGGGCGTTATCCCAACCTCGGTCCGGAGATCCTCCTTGGCGCGGGCATCCCGCTGCTGGACAACGTCGGTAAGCAGGTCTTCTCCGAACTCAAGGAGGGCACCCGCGTCACCCTCACCGGCAACACGCTGTACGCCGGCGACCGCGAGGTGACAACCGGATTCCGGTACGACGACGAGTCGGTCACCGTCGCGATGAACGAGGCGCGCGCGGGCCTGTCGACCCAGTTGGAGGCGTTCGCCGCCAACACCATGGAATACATGAAGCAGGAGCGCACGCTGCTGCTCGACGGCATCGGCGTACCTGATGTTAAGACGTCCTTCGAGCGCCGGCACTGCCTGATCGTCGTACGCGGTTACGACTACAAAGAAGACCTCAAGATGCTCAAGCCCTATATCCGGGAGTACCGCCCGGTGCTGATCGGGGTGGACGGCGGCGCGGACGCGCTGCTGGAGCTGGGCATGACTCCCGACATGATCGTCGGCGATATGGACTCGGTGTCTGACCACGTCCTGAAGTGCGGCGCGGAAGTCGTCGTGCACGCGTACGTCGATGGCCGCGCGCCGGGCCTGCAACGCGTGCAGGACCTCGGGGTGGAGGCCGTGACCTTCCCGGCCGCCGCCACGAGTGAGGACATCGCGATGCTGCTCGCGGATGAGAAGGGGGCCGAGCTGATCGTCGCGGTTGGCACGCACGCCACGCTGGTGGAGTTCCTGGACAAGGGTCGCGGCGGCATGGCCTCGACGTTCCTGACCAGGCTGCGGGTCGGCAGCAAACTGGTCGATGCAAAAGGTGTGAGCCGACTCTATCGCAGCCGGATCTCTTCTGGGGCCCTCGTCGTACTAGTGATTGCCGCACTGGTCGCGATCTGTGTCGCGCTGGCCGTGTCCAAGGTCGGGCAGACATACATCGAGATCCTGCTGGACAAGTGGCAGAGTTTCATATTCTGGGTTAAGGACCTCTTCTAGTGATTGATTTCAAATACCACGTCGTCTCGCTGATTTCGGTGTTCCTGGCGATCGCGCTCGGCATCATCATCGGTACGACGGCCCTCAATGGAGCAATCACCGACAACCTCAACTCCCAGGTCAAGACGCTGACCAATGACAAGCGTGACCTTGAGGCGCGGGTCAGCAGCAGCGCCATCCAGATCCAGCAGAACAGCGCCTTCGATGCGGCCGTCGCGCCGACCCTGGTCAAGGATGTCCTCGCCGACCAGTCCTTCATCACGATCACCGCAGGCGATTCGGTCACCGCCGAACAGCGCGACGCGATCATCAAGATGACTCAGGCCGCCGGCGCGAAGAACACCGGCTCGATCTCGCTGAGCGATAGCTACAGCGACCCGAAGTCGGCCTCCACGCTGATGAACTACGCGACCTCGGACCTGCCCGCCGGCGTCACGGTCGCGCAGTCTTCCAACACCGGCACGGTCGTCGGGTCCCTGATCGCCAACATGATCGTGACGCCCAAGGACGGCAGCCCCGCTCAGCCCGGAGCCTCCATCACCGCCGTGCTCAGCGGGCTGGGTGGCCTCGGCGTACTCAAGCTGGACAGCACCGACATCTCCCCGGCCCAAAACATCGTCATCGTGACCAGCGGCAAGGCCACCGACGAGGCGAAGAAACGCAACGCCACGCTGCTGGCATTGGCCTCCGAGCTGGACAAAAAGGGCGCGGCTGTGGTGATCGCCGGCGATCTGGACTCCGCCGCTTCGAGCGGGCTGATCGGCGCGGCCAAGACGGATGCGTCGATCGCGTCTCGGATCTCCACCGTCGACAACAGCAACTTCGCCTCCGGCCAGATCAGCGTCGTGTGGGCGCTCGCGGCCGAGGCTAACGGCAAGAGCGGCCAGTACGGCGCCGCGAAGGATGCCCAGCCGATCCCGCCGACACCTAAATAAGGCGCCCGGCAGCTAAATAAGGAATCATCCTCGACATGAGTTTTTTTGGGCAGTTGATAAAGCGGATCGCGCTCGCGGGCGCGGGCGCGATGGCAGGGCAGGCGGCGTACGACGTGCTGCAACAGGCCCAGCCCGGCGGCGAGAAGGCTTGGGCCCGCGTGAACCATCGTGGTGAGTCGGTGAGCTTGCTGTCCGGTCCGGCATTGGCGGCCGCGTCCGCACTCACCGCCGGCGTCGGTGCGCCGCAGGGCTATCGCGCTGCCGCGGTCGGTGTGACTCTCGCATCCGGCGCGGTCGGCGTGTACGACGATATCGTCGGCGCCCGCGCAGATCAGCGCAGTGACAAGGGTTTCCGCGGCCACCTCGGAGCGCTCAAGGAAGGCCGGGTCACCTCCGGTCTGGTCAAGATCGCCGGGGTCGGTACGGCGGGCCTCGTGGCCGCCGGTTCGGTTACCAAGCATCCGCTCGACCGGATCGTCGCGGGCGGCGTCATCGCCGGCACGGCCAATCTCATCAACCTGCTCGACCTGCGGCCCGGGCGTGCATTGAAGGCTGCCATAGGGCTCGGTGCGATCACGATCGGCGGCGCTAACGGCGGCATCGTCGCGGGACCGGTCGGTGCCGCGGCCGGGCTGCTGCCCGACGATCTCGGCGAACGCACCATGCTCGGTGACGGCGGCGCCAACGCGGTCGGCGCCGTACTCGGCCTGCGACTGGCCGCCGCCGGTGGGCCGCGGTGGCGACTCGGCGTCCTGGGCGTCCTGGCCGCGCTGACCATCGCCAGCGAGAAGATCAGCTTCACCAAGGTCATCGAGTCGACTCCGGTGCTGCGAGAGGTGGATGCTCTCGGCCGTCGCCGATGAGCGACGCGCCGATGGCGGACCTTCCCTCACCCTCGGCGGGGCCGCCAGCGCCAGCAGAGCAGCCAGCCCCGGCATCACCGGCCGGATCGGGTAGCCGCATCGGCCATAACTTCGCCAAGGCCGCGCTGCTGATCGCGGTCCTCACCGTCTTCGCCCGGATCGCCGGGTTCGGCCGCAACGTCGTGTTCGCCAACACCGTCGGGCAGACCTGCCTCGGCCAGACCTATCAGACGGTCAACACCGTCCCCAACATCATCTTCGAGATTGTCGCGGGCGGCGCACTGGCCAGCGTCGTCGTACCGCTGCTGTCCTCGGCGATCACCCGGGGCGACCGGGAGCACGCATCCAAGACGTCCTCGGCGCTGGTGACCTGGGCGCTCAGCGTGCTGGCGCCGATCGCGCTGTTAGTGGCACTGTTCGCCGAACCGATCACCCGGCTGCTGCTAGGTGGCAGCCAGTGCGATGGCGCGGTCACAGCCGGGGCGACGATGCTGCGGATCTTCGCGCCGCAGATCGTGCTGTACGGCGTGGGCGTCGTACTCACCGGGATCCTGCAGGCGCACCGCAAGTTCGGCGGGCCGGCGTTCGCGCCGCTGCTGTCCAGTCTCGTGGTGATCGCGGCGTACGTCACATTCGCCGTCGTGGCTGGCCGCGGCGCGACGCTGCAACAGACCTCGGCCAGCGAGCAACTAATCCTCAGTCTGGGTACGACGCTCGGCGTGGTCGCGCTGTCTGGCAGCCTCCTAGTCCCGCTGCGTGGCACCGGGTTGCGCTTCCGCCCGACCTACCGCTTCCCGCCCGGTGTCGCGCGGCGTGCCGCCGCGATGGCGGCCTCGGGAGTCGCGGGGCTGCTGGCCCAGCAGTGCGCGGTCATCGTCTCCCTCGTGCTGACCAACCAGCAGGGTGTGCCGACCGCATCGATCAACGTATTCGTCTACGCGCAGACGATCTACTTGCTGCCGTGGGCGATTCTCGCCGTCCCGATCGCCACGTCGGTGTTCCCGAAGCTGTCCGAGGACGCCGACGCAGGGGACATGCGCGGCTTCCGACTGCGGTTTGGCAATGCCACCGACTCGATCGTGGCGTTCAGCGGAATCGCCACGGCGGCGCTGATCGCGGCCGCCGCCGAGATCGCCTACGTCTATGTGCGGTCCGCGCCCGGGGAGCCGAGCGTGCACTCGCTGACCGACGGGATCGTCGGATTCACCGTCGGGCTGGTCGGCTACAGTCTGTTCGCGATCGGGTCCCGGGCCCTGTTCGCGCTCGGTGATGCCCGCGGCAACGCCATTGCCGCGGTAGGCGGCTGGGGACTGGTCGTGGTGGCCGGCATCGCGCTGTCGTTCATCCTGCCCAAGGGACAGCGGGTCGCGGCCCTCACCTGGGGCAACGCTATCGGCGTGACCGTGCTCGGGATCGCGCTGCTGGTGACGGTCGGCGTCAAGGCCGGTCGGCGGGTGGCCGCCGACGTCACCTCCGCCCTGGCGACGGGTGTGGCCGCCGTCGCCGTCGGATTGGTGACAAAATGGGTCACCTTGCCGGGACCGTTACAAATCGATTCCGACAGTTCGATCTGGGCAGGCTTCCTCGCCGGGGGTCTGCGAGGATTGATCGCGGTCGTGGTGTGCGGGGTGATTTTGTTCGTGTTGCCGGGCTCACCGATCCGCGGTCTGGTGGCACGGCGGCGTAAAGGCGCCCAGGAACCGCATGACGCATACGAACGGAGCCATTCACAATCCGAGACCACGCAGTCCGACACAGCCCAGCCAGACCCGAGCACCAACGAGAGGACACCGTGACGAGCGAACAACTCACCGGACGCGCGCTCGCCCAGGTGATCGCGACCTCGACCGGAGGCGTCGGCACCCACGTGCGCGGCCTTGTGCCGACCCTTGTCGAGGCCGGCGCGGACGTGCGCGTGCACGGACCGCAGGCGACCGAAGACCTCTTCGGTTTCACCACCGCGGGTGCCCGGTTCGCTCCGGTCGAGATCGCCTCCGGACCGCGGCCGCTGGAAGACCTGCGCGCCGCCCGCCGGTTGCGCGCGGTCACCAGCGACGCCAAGCTCATCCACGCCCATGGGCTGCGCGCGGCCACCGTCGCCGCGCTGGCGAACCTCGGACGTCGTACGCCGCTCGCGGTCACCTTGCACAACACCGTCGACACCGCCAACCCAGTGCTGCGCAAGGTGTACGGCGCGGTCGAACACTTCGTTGCGCGCAGCGCCGACGTCGTCATCGGCGCGTCGATGGACCTCGTCGAACGGGCCCGCGACGTCGGCGGCCGGTACGTCGTCTTCGGCCCGGTCGGCGCGCCGCCGCTGCCGCCCGCGGCCAAGTCGCGCGAGCAGGTACGCCGCGAGCTGGGTGTCACCGACGACCGCCCGCTGTTGCTGTGCGTGGGCCGGCTTCATCCCCAGAAGGGTTACGACACACTGATTCCCGCGTCCGTGAAGTGGCGTGAGCGCGCTGATCGCCCGATCACGATGATCGCCGGCGATGGGCCACTGATGGGCGCGCTGCACGACCAGATCGACGAGTTGGGCGCGCCGGTGAAGCTGCTCGGCCGCCGATCCGACGTGGCCGATCTGATGGGCGCCGCCGACCTGGTGTTGCTGCCGTCGGTGTGGGAGGCTCGATCACTGGTCGCGCAAGAGGCAATGCGCGCCGGCGTCGCTCTGGTCAGCACCACGGCCGGCGGTATGGACGAGCTGGTGGGGGATGCGGCGTACCGGATCGACGTCGGCGACGTCGACGGCCTGGCCGCGGCCGTGAACGACCTACTTGACCACCCGGACGCCCGTCGCGCACTCGCCGTGGCCGGCGCGCGGCGGGCGCAGGACTTCCCGAGCGAACGCGACACTGCGCTCGCGCTGGTCCAGCTCTACCAAGAGCTTCTCGGCACGACGTCTGGGCCGGTGCGCCACCCGTGACGGCGAAGCGTTGGACCGCCCTGGTGATCGCCCTGTCTGCGATCTGCGTGCTGATTGCGGGTCTGCGGACGGTGACCGAGTCCTCCAACATCGGCGCGCCCGGCAAGGCCGACCGCGTCGTGATCGTCAGTGTCCCAGGCCTGGAGTGGGCAGCGATCTCCGAGACCGGGACGCCGCACCTGTGGAATGCCGCCAACGAGGGCGCGGTCGGCCTGATCACCAACCGGGCGGCCCGGGCGGTGACCTGTCCGTGGGACGGCTGGGTCACGCTCGGCGCCGGCAACCGGGCCCGCTATCCCGCGCCGGTGCCCGAGGACGAGCTGCCGCCTGAGGGCGAACTGCCGTTGCCAGGAGAGGGCCAGCTCAACCCGGACGGGACCACGCCGACGACACCACAGCAGCAGGCCGCGACCAACGCGACGAAGGACTGTCTGGGTCAGCGCGGCACCGTACCGACGACCAGCGGCAGCAAGCTCACCGCGGCCATCGTCGAGAACAAGAAGCTCGGGTTTGGCGCCGTACCAGGGGCTTTGGGCACGCAAGTGGCGTGTACGACGACCGTCGGACGCGATCCGATCCTGGCCGTCGGTGCCAAGGGCGCCAAGGTCAATCCGGCGCCCCGGCCGACCAATGCGGACGGCTGGGCGACCCTCGCCACGCATTGCCCCCTCACGCTGGTGGCCTCCGGCACGCCAGAGGGCAAGACACCGGCCGAGATCGCCGCGCTCGACGAATCGGTTGGGAAGATCATCGACGGCGCCAAGAAAGCTGGCGCGACCGTGATCGTCGCGGGCATCTCGCAGCCGGACTATCGTCGCTCGCACCTGCAGGCGATCATTGCCGTCGGCGCGGGTCTCGACGGCAAGATCCTCAGCTCGCCGAGCACTGGGCGCTCGCCGTACATCCAGCTGATCGACATCGCGCCGACCGTGATCCGGATGATGGGCGGCAAGGCGCCCAACTCGATGGTGGGTCAACCGGCGACGACGAGCGATCGTGATCAATCGATGAGCGCCACCGTCGCGAAGTTCGCCGACCTGGCGACCGCGGCCGCCGCGCACGTGTGGATCTCCAGCGACTTCTTCAACATCCTCGCGGTGATCTGCGCGCTGGCCTCGTTGCTGCTGTTCGTGGCGATTAAGGCCCGGTGGCGACCGCGCGGGTGGCTTCAGGTCATCGCGATCGCGGCCGGGACGTTGCCGGCCGCGAGCTTCCTGTGCAACTTCGTGCCCTGGTGGCGCGGGAGCAGCCCGGGCACGGCAATAGTGCTTGTCATCGCCGGTGCGACTGCGTTACTGACGGCGGTGTGCTTCGCGGGGCCGTGGCGGCGACATCCGTCCGGACCGCCGCTAGTCGCGGCCGGGCTGACCGTCGCGATCCTGGGCATCGACGTACTCACCGGTTCTTATCTGGCGATCAACTCACCGCTCGGGTACGACGCGATCGTGGCGGGCAGATTCACCGGTTTCGGCAATATCGCGTTCTCGGTGTTCGCCGGCGCCTTGATGATGATCATCGGGCTCACGGTCAAGACCGTGTCCGGTTCGCGGGCCCGCGAGATCGGCGTGGTCGCGGCGATCGGCGTCGCGGCTATCGCTATCGACGGCGCACCGGGTGCGGGATCGGACTTTGGAGGCGTCGTCTCGCTGGTGCCGTCGCTGCTGCTGCTCGGGTTGATAGCCGCTCGGATCAGGGTGTCGATCTGGCGTCTCCTGGCGGCGTTGGCCGGTGGCGCGATCGTGGTGATCTTGATAGCGGTCGGTGACTATCTGCGGCCCGAACAGAGCCAGACGCACCTAGGCCGGTTCGTCGGTCAGGTCCTCGACGGTACGGCGTTTACCGTGATTGGCCGCAAACTGCACAACAACCTCGGGTTGTTCACCCGCAGTGTCTTCACTCCGCTCACGCTCGTGCTGATCGTTATCTGCGTGCTGGTCTACCGGGACAAGGCCCGCCAGGTGATCGGTTATCTCGAGGACAAGGCGCCGTACGCCAGTGCCGCGGCGGTCGGGATCATAGTGGTGGCCGTGGTCGGGTTCGCGATCAACGACTCCGGGATCGCGCTGATCGGCGGGACGCTGGCCGTGACCGTGCCGCTCGGCCTAAGCATCGTGTCGCGTCAAAGACCGACCGGCGAACTGGCCCGGGAGCGTGAATCCACACTGGTGGCGTGACAGCGCACGCCGTACTGCGCTATAAGGTGCTTCCGGCGAACCCGCTGACTGGGTGGAGTTCGTAGCTAAACACACCGGCTTGTACGCCGGGGTCATCGGCCAACAGCCGGTCCGCGGTTGGCAGGTCGGCGTCGAGGATCCCAACCCCGCATAGTGGGGTGTCATCGCGTACGGGACAGACGATCCGCATGATCCCGGCGTCCTGCATGCGCATGTTGCGGCGGCCGTGTTCCCAGATGATGGCGCGCGCCTCCTCGCTCGTATAACCGGGCCCCGCCGATAGCAGGACCAGCGTGTAACTGCGCGCGGCCGCGATGCGTTCGCGCATCTGCTCGTCGGAGATCTGAATGTGTTCGAAATCTATTGAGTGCGCTGCGGTCATGGTTTACTCCTGCTCGGCCGCTAGACCAGTGCTGATATTTATCGTATGGACGGTGCCGTTAAGCCGGCGCCAGCGATGGGCGCTCGGGTGTCGCGCGGCTGAATGCGTGGACGGCTCGGGCTAAGCATCGTGTCGCGTCAGAAACGCAAAGGCGAGTTGGTATTGTGAAACCCCGTAGGTTGTCACCGGTCGAGGGCGCTTGTTCCACGACCTGAGTTGGCATTCGATACGGCCCGCAGGAGAGTCGCTCTAGTGCAGACAGCACGCACGACCAAGCACGTTTTTGTTACCGGCGGCGTCGCGTCGTCACTCGGTAAAGGACTCACCGCCAGCAGCCTCGGTGCGTTGCTCAAGGCGCGCGGACTCAACGTCACGATGCAGAAGCTCGACCCCTATCTCAACGTTGACCCGGGCACGATGAACCCGTTCCAGCACGGCGAGGTCTTCGTGACCGACGACGGCGCGGAAACAGACCTCGACATTGGGCACTACGAGCGGTTCCTCGACGTCAACCTGCACGGTTACGCCAACGTGACGACCGGCCAGGTCTACTCGACCGTGATCGCCAAGGAACGCCGCGGGGAGTACCTCGGCGACACGGTGCAGGTCATCCCGCACATCACCAACGAAATTAAGGACCGCATCCTCGCGATGTCCGTCCCCGGCGAGGACGTCGACTTCGTGGACGTGGTGATCACTGAGATCGGCGGGACCGTAGGGGATATCGAGTCCCAACCGTTCCTCGAGGCCGCCCGCCAGGTGCGCCACGAGATCGGCCGCGACAACGTCTTCTTCCTGCACGTCTCGCTGGTGCCCTACCTCGCGCCGAGCGGTGAGCTGAAGACCAAGCCGACGCAGCACTCGGTCGCCGCGCTACGCAGCATCGGTATCCAGCCCGACGCGATCGTCTGCCGCGCCGACCGCGAGCTGCCCGAGAGCCTCAAGCGCAAGATCAGCCTGATGTGCGACGTCGAACCCGAAGCGGTCGTCGCCGCCGTCGACGCGCCGAGCATCTACGACATCCCCAAGGTCATTCACTCCGAGGGCCTGGACGCCTACCTGGTACGCCGGCTCGGGCTGCAGTTCCGGGATGTGGACTGGACGGTGTGGGGTGACCTGCTGGATCGGGTGCACAACCCGAAGGAGACGATCACGATCGCGTTGGTCGGCAAGTATGTCGACCTGCCCGACGCCTATCTGTCGGTCAGCGAGGCGCTGCGCGCCGGTGGCTTCGCGCACCACTCCAAGGTCGTGATCAAGTGGGTCGCCTCGGACAGCTGCGAGACCGACGCGGGCGCGGCCAAAGCGCTGTCCGACGTCGATGGCGTACTCGTGCCCGGCGGATTCGGCATCCGCGGCATCGAGGGCAAGCTCGGCGCCGTGAAGTACGCGCGCACCCGCGGAATCCCGCTCCTTGGGCTGTGCCTCGGGCTGCAGTGCATGGTCATCGAGGCCGCCCGCAACCTCGCCGGTCTCGAGGACGCCAACTCTGCCGAGTTCGACGAGACGGTTAAGTACCCGGTCATCGCGACGATGGCAGACCAGGTCGACGTCGTCGCGGGCGACCGGGATATGGGTGGCACGATGCGCCTCGGCCTCTACGAAGCGAAGCTCACCGAGGGTTCGCTCGTAGCGAACGCCTACGGCGCGGCCGCGGTCAAAGAACGCCACCGGCACCGCTACGAAGTCAACAACGCCTACCGCAAGCAGATCGAGGCGGCGGGCATGGTGTTCTCCGGTACCTCTCCGGATGGCCACCTGGTTGAATTCTGCGAGCTGCCGACCGACGTACACCCGTTTTTTGTCGGCACCCAGGCACATCCTGAGCTGCGGTCGCGGCCGACCCGCCCGCATCCGCTGTTTGCGGCGTTCGTGAAGGCGTCGCTGGATTATGCGGAGAGCTCGAAGCTTCCGGTCAGCGTCGACGACCAGTCGTGAGCGACTACTTCACCTTTCCCGAGCGCTCGTCGGAGGGGTACGCCGTCACCGGCTCCGAACGCATCTACGAGGGCAAGATCTTCTCGCTGGTGGGGGAGACGATCAGCTTCCCGGACGGCTCCAGCGCGCGGCGGGACATGGTCAAACACGGCGGCGCGGTCGCGATCGCGGCCCTCGATGACCGGCAACAGCTGGTGATGCTGGAGCAGTACCGGCCCGCCGTCGGACGCTTCCTGTGGGAGCTCCCGGCCGGGTTGCGCGACGTCGAAGGCGAGCCGCCCGTGCAAGCCGCTCGCCGCGAACTCGTCGAGGAGGCCGGGCTCGAGGCCGGTTCCTGGCAGACGCTCGTCGACGTCGTGTCCGCGCCCGGGTTCAGCAACGAGCAGGCCCGGATCTACCTCGCTACGGACCTTCGCGAGTCCTCGGACACCTCATTTGTGCGGGAGGCCGAAGAGGCCGACATGGTGGTACGACGTATCCCGCTTGAGGAGTGCGTCCACGGGGTCATGACCGGCCGGATCGTCAACTCGCTCGCGATCGCCGGCGTACTGGCCGTCTCGCAGCACGTGCGCGACCCGGCTACGCCGCTGCGCCCCGCCGACGCTCCCTGGCCCACCTAACCCGCGATCCGTCACGAATGTCCCGCGATCCGTCGCGAATGTCCGACCGTCCGTCACGTATGTCCGACCGTCCGTCACGTATGTCCGCCGATCCGTGGCGTGTCGCCGGGTTGAGGCGCGTCGGGAGTTGAGCTAGGCGGCGACGGCGAGTAGGCGGCGCCGTCCGTATCTAGCCGCTTAAAGGTGGCCTTAACCGGACGAAGTGCCGGACACTCAGGAACTGTGTGACGGACGGCGGGGGATTTTGTGACGGATCGTGCCGGATTTTGTGACGGATCGCCAGGTATTTTGTGACGGATCGCGGCTAGGGCTTGGGGGGTTTGCGGAGGCGACGTTCGGTCATCGCTACGTCGTACCCGAAGGCGCCGACCACGACCAACCCAACGAAGCCGACGGCGCCGATCACCCAGCGTGCCCAGGAAAAGCTGCCCGACCACGCCGGTACGACGGCCGCGGCCACGAGCGCGAGGCAGACCACGATCAGCACCGGCCACAGCCACACCGGCAGCCGGTCGGTGATGCCAGCTCGGCGGGGCTCCACTGGTTCCCGTACGCCGCACGCGGCAACAGTCGCCGGATCCACGCGCGCGTCGATCACATCGGCTAGATCGCCCGGATGCA
This sequence comes from Antricoccus suffuscus, assembly GCF_003003235.1. Lineage (NCBI taxonomy): Bacteria > Bacillati > Actinomycetota > Actinomycetes > Geodermatophilales > Antricoccaceae > Antricoccus > Antricoccus suffuscus. The sequence continues at coordinate 103,459 of NZ_PVUE01000013.1, read as the reverse complement.
GCCAATCTTCGGGCCGTACGTCGATCGCCTCGGAGGTGTGCGACAGCAGTGCCCGCCGCCCGTCGTCGTACGACTCGACCACGGCCACGTCGTTCCACCGGATCTGCTGGTCGGGCCGATCGAGGCTGCGCACGGTCAGCGCGTGCTCGTCGGTGAGGATGCGGCGGGGGCGTTCGTCGGCGGGCCGGCCCCGGGCGAGCAAGCCGTACGCCGGACGCGACCGATGGGTCTGTGCATCACGCGCGGGCGCCTCCACGGTGATCCGCGACGAGACCGGCGTGAGCCCGCCGACCGGAGCATGGGACCGCACGATGAGGGTCTCGGCCAGCTGCGTGATCATGCCCTCGATGAGTACGTCGCTCGCGGTGCCGAGGAGTCGGCGTTCGAGCGGGAGCGACCACGGCGTACCGGTCAGTCCGCCGATTGCCTGGCGCTGCAGCAGTTCGTGCGCACCGGAAGGCAGTTGGCCGTGCCGTTCATAGGCGTCCAGCCGGCGTTTGACGTGGGCGGCACGCTCGCCCTCGGCGAGTCCATCTTCGGCTAGGGAGCGCAGCGACTCCAGCACTTCGGCCAGTACGCCGGACTCGTCGGCATCGGATACCCGCCCCCACAGCGCGAGGTGCACGTGGTCGTCACCGAGCGCCAAAGTGCCGCTGCGGGCGGCGAACGAGCGGCCGTACTTGCGGCGTACGGCGACCGAGGCATGCGCCCGCGCGATATCCGAGACGAGCCCGCAAACGGCGCGGTCGCGGTCCCGATGCCCCGAGTCGAGGGTGATCAGCCCGCCGACACTGAGCTCGGCCTGCGGCGACGGTGCCCATGCCGGCAACTCGAGGTCGGGTACGTCGAGCGCACGATACGGCTGCGCCTGACCTTCCGGCAGGGGAGTGCGCAGCGTCGTGGTCTTGGTGCCGGACAGCGCGAGTACGGCGTTACCTTGGACGAAAAAGTCCTTAGCCCACTGGGAAAGTTCGGCAGGGCCGACGTTGGCCAAGCCGTATTCGGGTAGCCCGCCTGCTGCCCAGCCAGCGGGCCCGAGCCGTACGCCGAGCAGGTCCATGTGTTCGCCCGCGTGCCGCACGAGGTCGGCGTACGCCGAGTCGCGGTGCCGATCGAGGGTCCGCGGCGAGATGTTGGCCGGGTCATGCGCGCTGCTGAGCCAGTGACAGACCGCGCCGATCTCGTTGGCGACCTGCTGTGCGGACCCTTCAAAGTGAAACGTTGTGATGCTCGCGCTGACGGTCGGTGGCGTGAGGAGGCTGTCGATGCCGGCGGCGTTGGTGGCCAGATGGGCCAGCAGGTGGGTGATCCCGCGCCGCGGGAGCGGTTCGTCCGACGCGCCGACGCGAAATGACAGGCTCGCGCGCGTGGCGCCGCCGCCGGGCTGGATGAACGCCGTGACGCCGTCGACGGAGGTGCGTTGCGCGGCGTTGGAAGCAAAAATGTGCGATGCGCTGAGCGGCGGGCCGGAGGTCAGTGGTGTGCTCGCGCCGGCGACCCCGGACGGCGTACCGGAGGCGGTGTGGGACGCAGTGTCCGACGGCGCACCAGAAGACGCGGCCGGGGCGTCAGCCGACGGGTCATCGTCGGCTGATTTGGCGCTGGTGTCACGGGAAGAGAAGGCGGCGGAACTCACCCCAGCAGGTTACGACGGGCCCGGGCCCGATCGGGTCAGGCGCGGCGTACGCCCCGTCGATCGGACAATTCGTGCCGCGCGATCACAGCGAGGTTGTACCGCCGTGCTGACTGCTTGCGTGTGCGGTGGTCGGGTTTCATGAACGCTGGATACGGCGGTAGCGCCGTTGGTCGGTTCGCGCTTCGTCCTCACCACCGCACAAATGTATGAATCTGCAGCGCTGTTAGGCGAAGACCTGCTGCCGAACAGCACAAATGTACGATCGACGTACCGAATTCGCAGAGAGTACGTCGAGGCGAGCGGCAAACCGCCCATGGATCGGCTCACTTACCGCCTGTGTCGCGCCGACGGGCCCGCGCGCACTAGAGTCAGAAAGGCAGATCCCGAGGAGAAACTTGATGAAAGTCGCCGTACCCAAGGAACTCAAGAACCACGAGTTCCGAGTCGCCCTGACCCCGGCCGGGGCGCACGAATTCGTCGTGCACGGGCACGAGGTCATCGTGCAGCGCAATGCCGGCGCCGGTTCGTCGATCCCGGACGAGGCGTACGTCGCCGCCGGCGCGCGAATCGTCGCGGACGCCGCCGAGGCGTGGGCCGAGGGCGACCTGATCCTCAAGGTCAAAGAGCCGATCGCCAGCGAATATGCGTTGCTGCGGCCGGGCCAGACGCTTTTCACTTACCTTCATCTGGCCGCGTCCAGGGAGTGCACGGAGGCGCTGATCGCGACCGGCGTGGACAGCGTCGCCTACGAGATGGTCGAGGCCGGGGACGGCTCGCTGCCGCTGCTGGCGCCGATGTCCGAGGTCGCGGGCTGCCTGGCGCCGCAGGTCGGCGCGCATCATCTGATGGCTGGCGACGGCGGCCGGGGCGTACTGCTCGGCGGGGTAGCGGGGGTCCGCGCCGCTAACGTGCTGGTGCTCGGCGCCGGTGTCTCGGGGATGCACGCCGCCCGGGTCGCGTCCGGGATGCAGGCGCGCGTCGTGCTGATGGACAAAAACATCGAGAAGCTGCGCGCGGCCGATCAGCATTTTCGGGGGGCCGTCGAGACAGTCATCTCCAACGCCTACGAGGTCGACCAGGCGGTGCGCACGGCGGACCTCGTGATCGGGGCGGTGCTGGTGCCGGGGGCGAAGGCGCCGCGGTTGATCAGCAACGAGCAGGTCGCCGGCATGTTGCCGGGCAGCGTCTTGGTGGACATCGCGATCGACCAGGGCGGCTGTTTCGAGGATTCGCGCCCGACCAGCCATGACGACCCGACCTACAAGGTGCACGGCTCGTTGTTCTACTGCGTGGCCAACATGCCCGGCGCCGTACCCCACACCTCGACGTACGCGCTGACCAACGCGACGCTTCCCTACGCGCTCACCCTCGCCAACCAGGGCCTGAAAAAGACGGTCAGCGACGATCCCAATTTCGCCGCCGCCGTGTGCACGGTCGGTGGATCCCTTGTGCCGCAGCAGATCGCGGAAGCCCACGGCATGAGCCACGTGCCGATCGCGCGCGCATTGGCGGGAGCAGGGTCCTGAGAGTGACGTACCCCATCGAGCGGGGAATCAAGATCTACCTCGACCACCTCGCGGTCGAGCGGGGACTTGCCGCCAACAGCCTGCAGGCCTACCGCCGCGACTTGCAGCGGTACGCCGACTGGCTCGAAGATCGCGCGATAACCGCCCTGGAAGACATCACGCCCTCCCACGTCTCGGACTTCCTGGCGCACCTGCGTGAAGGGGACGAGACGCATCAAGCGTTGTCCACGACCTCCGCCGCGCGGACCGTGGTCGCGGTCCGTGGGCTGCACCGGTTTGTCTTCAAGGAGCAGTACGTCGATGTCGACGTCGCGGTCGACGTACACCCGCCGGCGCCGCAAAAGCGCCTGCCTAAGGCGATCCCGCTGTCGGACGTCGAGAAGCTACTCGACGCGGCGGACGCGGTCGACTCGCCACTTGCCTTGCGAGACAGGGCATTGCTGGAGTTTCTGTATGGCACCGGCGCGCGGATCTCCGAGGCGTTGTCGTTGGACATCGACGACATCGACACCGACTCGCGGGCGGTGCGGATCAAGGGCAAGGGCGGCCGCGAACGCGTCGTACCCGTCGGCAGCTACGCGTTGCGCGCGATCGACAGCTATCTCGTGCGGGCCCGGCCGCTGCTGGTGTCGAAGGGTCGCGGGATCTCGCGGCTGTTCCTCAATTCCCGTGGCGGTGGGCTGTCTCGGCAGAGCGCGTGGGCGATCTTGCGCACCTGCGCCGAACGCGCCGGGCTCGAGGGCGAGCTGTCCCCGCACAGCCTGCGGCACTCGTTTGCGACGCACCTGCTCGACGGGGGCGCCGACGTACGCGTCGTACAGGAACTGCTGGGACACGCCTCGGTCACCACGACCCAGGTCTACACGCTCGTGACCGTCGATCATCTGCGGGAGGTGTATGCGACCTCTCATCCGCGCGCGCAATGAACCCAGGTGTGCGAAACCTCCCCGACTCGCGTACGTTGATCGCCTAAACTTGCGCAGTACGCCGCACACGAAGAATTCCGACCGAGAGGTCTCGATTACCCGCCATGACGATGCCGCCTGAACCGCCCAACGAGCAGTCTCCCAAGCCTATGGGCGAATATGCCGATCAGGGTTCGAGCGTTTATCCCGGCGACGACTTTGCCGATGCCACTGACCCCGGATCGGCGCCGCCGCAGCAGGAGATCAGCCCCGCCGTGGTTGAACCTCAGCCTGAGCCTGAGACTTCGCAGCCGGCCGAGCCGGCCGCCCGTAAACGCAAGAGCCCGTCGTTCGTCGACCCCGCCAAGGAACGCCAGACCGACCTGCCCGAACCGACCCCGATCATGGGGCACGGCCCGGCCGTCGTACTCGCCGTCTGCAACCAAAAAGGCGGCGTCGGCAAGACGACCTCCACGATCAACCTGGGTGCCGCGCTAGCCGAGTTCGGCCGCCGAGTGCTGCTGGTCGACTTCGACCCGCAAGGCGCACTCTCGGTCGGGCTCGGCGTCGCGCCGCACGACCTGGACAGCACGATCTATAACCTGCTGGTCGACCCGCGGGCCAACGCCCAAGAGGTCGTCATGCGTACGTCGACCAAGGGCCTGGACCTGCTGCCGTCCAATATCGACCTGTCCGCGGCCGAGATCCAGTTGGTTAACGAGGTCGCCCGCGAGCAGACCCTCGAACGCGTCCTTCGCCCGCTGCTGCCGCAGTACGACTACATCCTGGTCGACTGCCAGCCTTCGCTCGGCCTGCTGACCGTCAACGCGCTGACCGCGGCCAGCGGCGTACTCATCCCGCTCGAATGCGAATACTTCAGCTTGCGTGGCGTCGCGCTGCTGGTGGATACCGTGGAGAAGGTACGCGACCGGCTTAACCCTGACCTTGAGCTTGAAGGCATCCTCGCCACGATGTACGACGCGCGCACGATCCACGCTCGCGATGTCTTCTCGCGGATCGTCGAGGCATTTGGCGACAAGGTGTTCCAGACCGTCATCAACCGCACGGTCCGCTTCCCGGAGACGACCGTCGCCGGCCAGCCGATCACCACGTGGGCGCCGACCTCGGCGGCGGCGGAGTCCTATCGCAATCTCGCCCGCGAGATCCTGGCCCACAACAAACCCGAGTAGTGACTACCACCCCCGCCGATCCGTCACAAAATACCCCGCCATCCGTCACAAAATTCGGCTCATCCGTCACAAAATCCGGCCCATCCGTCACGAAATCCCGCGATTCGGCTCCGGTAACGGACGCATCTAACGCGCCGGAGCAGCCGGCGGCCAAGAACACCGGCTTCACCGTCCACCTCACCAACTTCGAGGGTCCGTTCGACCTGCTGCTGCAGCTGATCAGCAAACACAAGCTGGATGTCACCGAGGTTGCGCTGTCGCAGGTGACGGACGAGTTCATCGGCTACATTCGTGCGCTGGGCAGCGAGTGGGACCTCGGCCAGGCGACGGAGTTTCTGCTGGTCGCAGCGACACTGCTCGACTTGAAGGCGGCCCGGCTGCTGCCGCGCGGCGAGGTCGAGGACGACGAGGACCTCGCCCTGCTCGAGGCTCGGGACCTGCTGTTTGCGCGGCTGCTGCAATACCGCGCCTACAAGCACGTCGCCGGCCTGATCGCCGAGTTCATCGCGACCGCGGGCAAGCGTTACCCCCGCGCGGTGTCGCTCGAGCCGAGGTACGCCGAGGCGTTGCCGGAAATGCTGATCGGCGTCGGTCCCGAACGTTTCGCGAAGATCGCGCTGCGCGCGCTGACCCCAAGGACGCCCGACGAAGTACGCCTCGATCACCTGCACTCGCCGCAGGTCTCGGTGCGCGAACAGATCGACATCCTGCGCACGAGGCTTTCCACGGTCGGCAGCCAGACGTTCCGTGCCCTGACCGATGACTGTGAGCACACCATTGAGGTGGTCGCCCGATTCCTCGGCCTACTGGAGATGTACCGCGACAAGGTGGTCGTCTTCGAACAGGTCGCGGCGCTCGGCGAACTGCACGTACGCTGGGTCGGCGGCAGCAACGACGTACCCGCGGCGACCGAGACCGCCTATGATCCTGACGAGGAATACGGATGAGCGAGACCCCAGCACAGCCCACCGACGCCGCCGAGCCCGAGACGCCAATCGAGGCCACCAAGCCCAACGACGCCGCCGAGGCCGAGACGCCGATCGATCCCGAGGCGCCCGTCGAGCCCACCCAGCCCGAGCCGTTGCTGGAGTCCACCGAGCCCAAACCGGTCGAGATCGAGGAGACCGTCGTCGCCGACGAACCGGACATTCGGCTCCTTGAGTCCGATATCTCACCGGCGATCGAGTCGATCCTGCTGGTCGTCGATACGCCCACGCCCGCGGTCGATATCGCCCGGGCGGTAGGGATCTCGACCGAAGAGGCAGAACAGCACCTGACCGAGATCGCCGCCGACTACGAAGAACAAGGCAGGGGATTCCAGCTACGGCAGGCAGCGGGCGGCTGGCGGCTCTACACTCGCGAGGAGTATGCGCCGTACGTCGAGAAGTATGTCCTCGACGGCCAGAAGACGAGGTTGACCCAGGCCGCCCTTGAGACACTGGCCGTCATTGCCTATCGTCAACCGGTGACCCGATCGCGGGTCTCGGCGATTCGCGGGGTCAACGTCGACGGCGTCGTACGCACCCTGCTCACCCGTGAGCTCATCGAAGAAAGCGGTACCGACGAGCAGACCGGAGGCGGCCAGCTCTCGACGACCGACCTGTTCCTGGAGAAACTAGGACTCAGGTCGCTCGAGGATCTACCGCCCATCGCACCGCACTTGCCGGACGTTGCGCCCGAGATGGACGAACGTCTCGAGTCGGGACTGGCCCAGCTTGCTTCCCTAGACAGCGAGGATTAGTTCCATGAAAGACAACACGCGCGACGTCGATCTCGGCGGCGACTACTACGACGAGGACGACTACGAGATCGCCGACGCTCAGTTCGACCTGAGCAGTGGCGTCGGCCAGCAGCCGGAGACCGCACGACCGACCGGCGAAGGCGAACGGCTGCAGAAGGTGCTTGCTCGCGCCGGTCTCGGTTCCCGGCGCGTCTGCGAAGACCTGATCGCCAAGGGACGGGTTAGCGTGGACGGCAAGCGGGCGATCCTCGGTATGCGCATCGATCCGCAAGTGGCGACCGTGCTCGTCGACGGGTCGCGCATCCAGGTCCGCGAGGACATGGTCTATCTGGCCTTCAACAAGCCGGCCGGTGTGTTGTCGGCGATGAGCGACGACCGCGAGCGATTCCACCTCGGTGACTACGTCGAGAACTTCACCGATAAGGGCATCCGGCTGTTCCACATTGGGCGACTGGACTTCGAGACCGAGGGCCTGATCCTGCTGACCAACGACGGCGCGCTCGCGCACAAGCTGGCGCACCCGTCGTTCGGGGTCGAGAAGACCTATCTCGCCGAGATCATCGGCCCGGTCGCCAAGGACGTTGGCAAGCAGCTGCGCGACGGAGTCGAACTCGACGATGGCCTCGCGCGGGTCGATTCGTTTAAGATTGTCGATCAGTTCGGCAAGCGTGTCATGGTCGAACTCGTGCTGCACGAAGGCCGCAAGCACATCGTGCGGCGGATGCTCGACAAGGTCGGTCATCCCGTGCAAAGCCTGGTGCGCACGAAGTTTGGCCCGATCCACCTTGGTGCCCAGCGCTCCGCCGTACTCCGGCCGCTGAACAGCAAGGAGATCGGTGAACTGTTCGCGGCGGTGGACAAGTAGGCTGGACAACTGGTCATGGCCAACTGGTCAGGTGAGTGAGGGAGTTCAAGTGGCACTACGCGCGTTTCGCGGAGCTATCCAGGTCGACCACGACGTGCGCGACGAAGTCCACTCGGCGACCGCCGAGCTCGTTGCCGAGGTCATGAAGCGTAACGAACTCGAAAACGCCGACCTTGTCTGCATCTACTTCACCGCGACACCGGACATTACGTCGGACTTCCCGGCGTACGCCGCCCGCCAGATGGGTTTCACCGACGTACCGCTGATGTGTTCGGTCGAGATGGCCGTGCCGGACTCGATGCCGCGCGTCGTACGACTCATGGCGCTCGCCGATACCGATCGCGCCCGCGCCGATGTTAAGCATGTCTACCTGCGTGGCGCCGCCGCGCTCCGCAGAGACCTCGCCACGTGAGCATGTCCGATTTAAAGTGCAACCTTAGTGCTCACCGTCCGGACACAACGTTGCACTTAAACCCGCGGATCGGCCGATGAGCGAGACGTTCACCGGCGTCGTCGCGATCGACGGGCCGTCCGGCTCCGGCAAGTCGACCGTCGCTAAGGCGGTCGCGACCCGGCTGGGGCTGCGCTACCTCGACACCGGCGCGATGTACCGCGCGGTCTGCGCCGCGGCGATGTACGACGGGATCGACCTGCACGACGAGGCCGCTACGGCCGCATACGCGCAGCAGCTAGAACTTTTCACCCCCACCGACCCCGCCGATCAGACCGTGATCGCCAACGGACGCGACGTCACGGCGGAAATCCGCACGACCAGGGTGTCCGAAAACGTCAGCGCGGTCGCGACCAACCTCGCCGTACGCGCGGAGTTGATCGCCCGCCAGCAGGCGATCGTCGCCGGGGGAGCGATCGTGCTCGAGGGCCGCGACACCACGACGGTGGTCGCGCCGTACGCCGACGTACGGCTGCTGATCACTGCCGACCCCGAGGCCCGCATCGCGCGGCGTACGGCGGAACTGCATGACACCGTCGACCAGGAGACGCTCACGATGACGACCGCGCAGATCGTCGTACGCGACGAGAAGGACTCGACGGTGGTCGACTTCCAGAGCGCCAGTGACGGCGTGCACGAGATCGACACCACCAACCTCACACTTGAGCAGACAATAGACACTGCACTTCACCTGGTCTGGCACGCGCCGACCTCAAAGCAACAACAACAAAGAGGCAACTAGATGAGCGAAGAAGCGTTACCCGACTGGGTGGCGTCCGAACTCGCCGAGATCGGTATCGACCCTGATGCAGACGCCGACACCCTCGCCCCGGCGCCGGTCGTCGCGGTGGTCGGGCGGCCCAACGTCGGCAAGTCGACGCTGGTCAACCGCATCCTCGGTCGCCGCGCCGCCGTCGTACAGGACGTTCCTGGGGTCACTCGTGACCGGGTGACGTACGACGCCAGCTGGAACGGCCGGCGGTTCACGCTGATGGATACCGGCGGTTGGGAACCCGACGCGTCGGGGATGGCCGCGAGCGTCACGTTGCAGGCCGAACACGCGATGCGCAATGCCGACGTCGTGCTGTTCATCGTGGACACCAGCGTGGGCGCGACGGTGACCGACGAACAGGCCGTGCGGGTGCTGCGCAAGGCCAAGACGCCGGTGATCCTGGTCGCCAACAAGGTCGACGATGCCCGCGCCGAGTCCGATGCTGCGGCGCTGTGGTCGCTGGGTCTGGGCGAGCCCTATCCGGTCAGCGCGCTGCACGGCCGCGGCAGCGGTGACCTGCTCGACGTCGTACTGGAGTCTCTTCCGGAGGCGCCGCGTGAGACATACCGTTCGTACGGCGGTCCGCGGCGCGTCGCCCTCGTCGGGCGGCCCAACGTCGGCAAGTCCTCACTGCTCAACAAGCTCGCCAAGGAAGAACGGTCCGTCGTACACGACGTCGCCGGTACGACGGTCGACCCGGTCGACAGCATCGTCGAGGTCGGCGGCGAGATGTGGCGGTTCGTCGACACAGCGGGAATGCGCAAGCGGGTCAAGGACGCCAGCGGTGCGGAGTATTACGCGAGTCTGCGTACGGCGTCGGCGATCGAGGCGGCCGAGATTGGCGTCGTACTGCTGGATGCCTCCGAAGTGATCAGCGAGCAGGACCAGCGGATCATCACCCAGGTCGTCGAGTCCGGTCGGGCCGTCGTACTGGCGATGAACAAGTGGGACCTGATGAGCGAGGATCGCCGCTACTACTTGGATCGCGAGCTCGAACGCGATCTCGTGCGGATCCCGTGGGTGCAGCGGATCAATATCTCGGCGAAGACCGGCCGCGCCGTTGACAAGCTCGCGCCGGCGATGCGGACCGCGCTCGCGTCGTGGGACACGCGTGTGCCGACCGGCAAGCTCAACGCGTGGCTGTCGGAGATCGCGTCGGCGCATCCGCACCCCGTGCGCAGTGGCAAGCAGCCGCGGATCCTGTTCGCGACGCAGGCCTCGGCGCGCCCGCCACGGTTCATCATCTTCACGACCGGGTTCATCGATGCGCAGTACCTGAGGTTCATCGAACGGCGCATGCGCGAGGACTTCGGCTTCATCGGCAGCCCGATCCGGATTAGCGTCCGCGAACGTAAACGCCGGAAGTAACTTCCGGATAGCGTCATACGCCCCGGTCGCTACTAACGACCGGGACGCGTGACGTTACGCGAGACTTGATCGGACGGCTTCGAACAACGCCAGCGTGCGGGGATCGCCAATCAGGCTGGAGGTCATCCGGTTCGGCACGTAGCCGAAGGCCAGCCCCGACTCCGGTGAGGCGAGACCGACCGAGCCGCCAGCGCCATAGTGGCCATAGGAGTGCTCGTCGTACAGCACGAACGAGCCGCCCGGCACCATAAAACCGGCGCCGAATCGCGTCGGCATCCCGAGCACGCGGTCGGTTCCCTCGGAGACCAGGGTTCGTGCCGCATCCACGGTCGCCGGCTCGAGCAGGCGTACGCCGTCCACCTCACCGATGGTCGCGGCGTACATCCGCGCCAGCGAGCGCGCCGAGCCGACACCGCCGGCACCAGGGACCTGTGCGGCCCGCATCGCCCGCGAGTTGTAGTCGGACTGCTTGATCAGCCCCCGCCCGGCGGCCTGCCAGAACAGCGATCCGGGCCCGACCAGCCGCGCGATCTCGGCCTGCTGCTCCTCCGGCAGTCCCGACAGGTCGGCCGGCGGCGCAAAGTCCAGCACCGCCACCCGGGGCTCGACGTCTTCCGGCAGCCCGATCCAGAAATCCAAGCCGAGAGGCCCGGCGACCTCGCTCGCGAAGAACTCACCGATGCTTTTGCCACTGACCCGCCGCACCAGCTCGCCGACGATCCAGCCGAAGCTCAGCGCGTGGTAGCCGTGTGCGCTGCCCGGCTCCCAGATCGGCTCAGCGGCCGCGAGCGCGGAAACGATCGGTTCCCAGCCGAGCAGATCGGCAAGGGTAAGACCCTCGGGGATCGGCGCGATACCGACCCGGTGACCGGCTGCCTGCCGGACCGTTACCGAACCCTTGCCGGCGGGGGCGAACTGCGGCCAGTACGTCGCGACCGGCTCGTCCAGGGCGATCAGCCCCCGTTGCACCAGCAGGTGCAGGCAGACCGCGGCCGCACCCTTGGTCGTGGAGAAGACCAGCGCGACGGCGTCCTGCGACCATTCGCGCCCGGTCGCGCGATCGGCTACGCCTGCCCACAGGTCGACAACTGGCTTGCCGTCGCGATAGAGGCAGAACGACGCGCCGACCTCTTCGTGTCGCTCGAAGTTGCGCGCGAACGCCTCGCGAACCGCCTCGTAACCGGGTTCGACGTGACCGTTGATCTGCGGGACCACCGACTGATTACTCATCGGTCGCCTGACGTACGTCGGCACCACGACGAGCTTCCGTACTGCGATGAAGCTCCAGGCCCCGCATCGAGCCCTCCTCGCGCCACTCACTCAGCAACGCGTTGAACTTCACGATGCCCGGACCATAAGCTCCGGGGCCACGGGCCGGCCCCTTGCCTTCATCGTTGTAGTAGCCCGGCGTGCAGGTGTCGAGGTAGGTGTTAACGAGCCGGACGTCCTCGATCACACTGACCCATTCGTCCTGTCCTTCCTCGGTCGGCTCCGCGGCCACCGCTCCACGCCGCTTGGTCTCGGCGATGATGTACGCGATGTGCCGAGCCTGCTCGTCGAACATGAATGTCATGTTCACGCTGAATGCATTCTGGCTCAGGCCGATGTGGAACCAGTTTGGGTAGCCGCGGGTCATGAACCCGTGCAGTGTCCGCATGTTGTCGGTCCACTCGTCCAGCAACGACTGTCCGTCGCGGCCGATGACGTCGAACCCGATCCGGCGGCGGAACTGCGTGGTGATCTCGAAGCCCGACGCGTAGATGATGCAGTCGACCTCGTACTCCTTACCGCCCGCGACCACGCCGCGCGGCGTGATCCGGTCGACCCCCTTGGAGTCGCTGACGTCGACCAAGGTGACGTTGTCGCGGTTGAACGCTGGCAAGAACTCGTCGTTGAAGGTCGGACGCTTGCAGAGGAACTTGTAGTACGGCTTGAGCCGTTCGGCCAGCCCCGCGTCGGTGACGAACTCGTCGACACGATCACGGACCTCGTTCATCTTGCGGAAGTCCGCGATCTCCAGCAGCAGCGCCAGCTCTTCCTTGGACTCCGCCTTCGGCATCTGCCGCAGCTTGGCCGCCATGTCCGTCCAGCCGTCCTGCACCAGGTCGACTTCGCGCGGCTCGCCCATCACGATGCCACCGAAGTTGTCGCGGCGTTCCTGCTGCCAACCCGGCTTCAGGCTCGCCCACCACTCGGGGTCGGTCTGCTTGTTGCCGCGGGGGTTGACCGCCGACGGCGTGCGCTGGAAGACGTAGAGATGCTCGGCGTACTGCGCGGTGCGTGGCACGCACTGGATTGCCGACGCCCCGGTGCCGATGATCGCGACCTTCTTGTCGCTCAGCTTGGTCATGCCGCCGGTGGCGTCACCGCCGGTATAGCCGTAGTCCCAACGGCTGGTGTGGAATGAATGCCCCTCGAAGTCGTGGATGCCTTCGATGCCGGGCAGCTTCGGGCGGCTGGCCGGGCCGATCGCGTTGATTACGAATTCGGCGCGGATATCGTCGCCGCGGTCGGTGGTAATCAGCCAGCGCTGCGCGGACTCATCCCACCGCATATCGCGCACGCGGGTCTGGAAATGAGTGCGCTCGTAAAGCCCGTAGTGCTTGCCGACGCGTTGCGCGTGCTCGAAGATCTCGTCCCCGTAGGAGTACTTCTCCCTCGGCATGTAGTTGAGCTCTTCGAGCAGCGGGAGGTAGCAGTACGACTCGATGTCGCACTGCGCTCCTGGGTACCGGTTCCAATACCAGGTGCCGCCGAAGTCGGCCGCGGCCTCGATGACCCGGAAGTCCTCAACCCCGGCCTCGATCAGCCGGGCGCTGGCCAGCAGGCCGCTGAACCCGCCGCCGATGATGACGACCTCGACCTTCTCGGTGATTGGGTCCCGGGTGAAGTCCGGATCGGCGTACGGGTCGGTCTCGTCGTACTTCGCCAGGTGTCCGCTCACCTCGAAGTACTGGTTGGAACCGTCTTCGCGGATGCGCCGCGCACGCTCGGTCGCGTACTTCGCGCGCAGCTCGTCGATGTCGAACTCAAGATCTGGTCTTGTGGTGGTCATGGCGCACCGTTCGTGTCGGGGGCTACGGCGGGATGCCGACCCGAGGAGATTTTCTGAGATTCTGTCTCAGCTTTGGTGTATCGGTCAATAGTCAATACATTGGACCGAGTTCGTGACCACCGACCCGCTACAGAAACAGGCCATATCTATGACGACTCGCCCCGCCCACCGCCGCCAGATGGAGGCGAGGATTTTCGACGCCGCCATTCGGCTGTTCGACGAGCGCGGGTACGACGACACCGCCGTGGAGGAGATCTGCGCCGAAGCCCAGGTTGGACGGGCAACCTTCTTCCGGTATTTCGAAACCAAGAGCGGGCTGATCCGCGAGCTCGATCAGCGTGCTGCGGCGCGGATCCTCCAACAGATAGAAGAGCTCACCGAGCCGTCATTTGCCGAGCTGGTGCGGGTCGTCGCCAACACGCTGCACGAGATCTGGGCCGAGTCCAGCAGCGGGCTGCGGGCCCTCGGACGGGAGTCGTCCTCCGTTCCACGACCCACCCGCCGAGTCTTCGCCTACACCCTGGAGGCGGTCTACGACGTCGTACGGGCAGCGCAGCAGCGTGCCGAGCTGAGTTCGGACCTACCTCCACAGCTCCTCGCGTACGTCGTGATCGTGCAGCTGACCGGAGCGATTGGCTGGTGGCTCGACAACACCGACACCGATCTACGGGCACTGCTGGACGGCATCGTCGGGCATTTTCTCGATGGATACCGCTCTCTGGAAATCCGCGACGGGTCGCTCCGGGCGTCACGTATGACGTTACGCAAGAAGCCCGTTACTTAGCGGGCCGGACCAGTCCCAGGTCGTAGGTGAGGATCACGGCCTGGATCCGGTCTCTGGCGCCGATCTTGGCCAGGACCCTTCCGACGTGCGTCTTCACCGTCGACTGCGACAGCACCAGGTGCTCGGCGATCTCGCTGTTGCTCCAGCCGCGGCCGATCGCGACCAGGATCTCGCGCTCTCGCTCGGTGAGCGAGCGCACGCGAGGGTCGTTTTCAGCCGGTTGATCGTCGGCGGCGCCGGGCAGCCGGTCGGCGTAGGCGTCGAGCAGGCGCCGGGTCAGGCGCGGGGCGATGACCGCGTCCCCGCAGGCAACGGCTCGGATCCCGGCCAGTAGTTCCTCCGGGTGGGCGTCCTTGAGTAGGAATCCGCTGGCCCCGGCGCGTAGCGCGGCGTGGGCGTACTCGTCCAGGTCGAAGGTCGTAAGCACCAGGACACGCGAGCGGCCGCCGGCGGCGACGATGCGCCGGGTGGCCTCGATCCCGTCCATACCGGGCATCCGCACATCCATGAGCACCACGTCGGGGCGCAGCTCGGCGGTCCGGCGTACCGCCTCTGTGCCGTGCGCGGCCTCGCCGACCACCTGAGTGTCCGGGGTGCTTTCCAACAGCATCCGGAACCCCAGTCGTTGCAGCGGCTGGTCGTCGACGATGAGCACGCTGGTCATGACGCGTGGTCCACGTGCGGCACTTGCGAGGCGGAGACGGGCACGAGGGGGAGGACGGCATCGACACTCCACCCGCCGCCCGGGCACGGGCCGGCGGTGATCGTCCCGCCGTACAGCGCGGTCCGTTCCCGCATCCCCGCGATACCGTGACCGTGCTTGTTCGGGCCGACCGACACGTGATGCGCGGCGCCGTCGGGTGGACCGATGTCCTCGATACGGACGGTGAGCTGGGCGCCGTTGGCGCTGACGGTGAGGTGTGCCCGGGTATCGGAGCCTGCGTGCTTGAGCGTGTTGGTGAGTGATTCCTGCACGATCCGGTACGCCGCCAGCTGCACACCGGGATCCAACGCGTCAGGCTTCCCGATCGTGCGGTAGACGACCTGAGGACCGGCGGCGCGCACTCGCTCGCACAGCGCGTCGAGATCCGCGATGCCCGGCTGCGGGCTGAGTTCGGCGCTCTGCGTGTTGTCCGGCCCACTCTCACTGCGTGCTTCGCTGAGCACGGTGAGGGTCCGGCGTAACTCGGCGAGGGCTTGACGGCTGGTGCCGGAAATGAGGTCCAGGGCCTGTTTGCTGCGCGCCGGCGTCACGTCCGCGGCGCGGGAGCCGCCGTCGGCGAGGCCGATGATGATGGAGAGGTTATGACCGACGATGTCATGCATCTCGCGGGCGATGCGGGCGCGTTCGGCAGCCGTGGCGAGCTTGCTGCGCTGGTCGCGTTCGACCTCCAGCCGTGCCGCGCGCTCTTGCAGCTCCACCAGGTAGGCCCAACCGAGCCGGACCCCGAGCGCCAGGACGACCGACGCGGTCGCGGCGCTACCCAGGAAGAACAGCGCGACGAGGGGAGACACCGGGATGGGCACCCGCAGGGCCACCAGCAAGAGTGCGACGAGCATCGCGACACAACCGAAGCCTAGATGCCGCAATAGGCCGTGCCGGGCCAGACTGTAGAGCGCGACGAGCGGTGCGAGGAAGAGGATGACGTCGCTATGTAGCGACAGATCCAATGGCAGGTTCAGTGACACGTTCAGGGACCACTGCAGCAGGAAGACCGCCAGCACGATGGAGAACACCGTCGAGGGCGCTCGGCGCCGCCACAGCAGCGGCAGCGCCAGACCGAACTGCAGAGCCACGATGATGGTAAGCGGCAGGCCAGTAGTCGGGTACTCGTGACCCTGCAGCGCGGCATACATGCCGAAGGCCAGCAGGATAGCCAGCACCAACAGGGCGTCTAGTAGCCATGGCCGTGCCCGGTCGGCGCGCCGCAACCATCGTCCGGTGCCCGCCAGCCAGGCGACAACCTTGGGATGGATCGACAATTGGTCCTCGGTGCTCACCGGCGCCAACCCTTCATCGTCGTCGACGCCCCAACGGGCGAGACCTCCAGGATATTGCCGGAGGCTCGCCCGTGGCGGGGGAGTATCAGGCGTCGCTGCGCATCAGTCGCCAGGCGGCGGCGGCCAGCGCGAGGACGGTCCAGCCGAGGAGTACGGCGAGCCCGGCACCGGCAGATAGCGTGTGCGTGGCTCGCGTCAAGGCCTGGATCGAATCGCCCGCGTTGCTAGGCAGGTACTGGCTGACATTCTGCGCCCACGACGTCGGCAATAACGAGACCAGCCCAGGGACGAGGAGCAGTACGCCGAGCAGCACGGCGATGCCTGCCGCGGCCGAGCGCAGCAGGGAACCGAGTGCGACACCGATGATGGCGACCAAGGCGAGATAGATCCCGGCGCCAAACAGGCTGCGCACCACGCCCGTGCTCGACAGTGCGAGAGCAGCGGGAGTGCCAGTGATGATCCGGCTGCCGATCCCGAACGAGGCGAAAGCGGCGACGCTTCCGACGACTAGTGCCACCAGGCCGCAGACGATGGCCTTGGACCAGAGCACCGGCAGCCGGCGGGGAACCGCTGCCAGGGTCGAGCGGATCATGCCGGTGGAGTATTCGCCGGCCGTGACCAGGACACCGAGGACGCCGAGCACCAGCTGACCGAAATTGACCCCGAAAAGCGAGAGGCTCACCGCGGTAGCACTTGCGAAACGATCCTCCTGCTGCGCGCCCGGAGTGACGCCCGCGGTGATGTGGGACTTGTAGCGGGCCGCGAAGATGAGGCCGAACGCCACCACGAAGACCAGACTCAGGCCGACCGCGATCCAGGTCGAGCGCAGCGACCAAAATTTCGACCACTCCGAGCGCAGGACCCGGGCAGGTGTCACTTTGTAGGCGGCGCGGGTGGATTTCTCGGGAGCGTTTGCCGCGGCGGTCGAGGGTGTGGAGGTGAGGCTCATGATGCGCTCCCGACGTTCTCGATAGTGCCAGCGGCGTGCCGGCCCGGACTCGCTCCGCCTTGATATTCGACCGCGTCACTCGTGAGGTCCATGAACGCGTGCTCCAGGGAGACCGAATGCGGCGTGAGCTCGAACAGCGCGATTCCGGCATCGGCGGCCTTGCGCCCGATCACACGAGCGGACAATCCGGTCACCTGGAGTTCTTCGGAGCCGGGTCGGCCGGTGATTTCGATGTCCGTGCCGGACAGTATTTCGCGCAGCCGGGCCGGGTCGTCGCTGGCGACCTTCACGGTCTCGCCACCTGACTGGCGGACCAGGTCCTGCACGGTCGTGTCGGCGAGCAGCCGGCCCCGGCCGATGACGACGAGGTGGTCGGCGACCAGCGCGACTTCGCTCATCAGATGCGAGGAGACGAACACGGTGCGGCCCTCGGCCGCGAGATCCGTGAGCAGCGTGCGGATCCACAGCACGCCCTCGGGGTCCAGGCCGTTGACCGGCTCGTCCAGGATGATCGTGGCCGGGTCGCCGAGCAGTGCCGATGCGATGCCTAGCCGCTGGCCCATGCCGAGCGAGAACGCGCCGACGCGCTTCTTGGCTACCGACGTAAGGCCGGTCATCTCGATGAGTTCCTCGACCCGGCGGCGGGGGATGCCGTGGGTGTAGGCCTGGGCCATCAGGTGCGCATACGCCGACCGCCCGGGGTGCACCGACTTGGCCTCCAGCAGCGCGCCGACTTCCTGCAGCGGGGCGGGAAACTCTGCGTATCGGCGGCCGTTGACGCGCACGGAGCCGCCGGTCGGGGCGTCCAGCCCGACGATCATCCGCATGGTGGTGGACTTGCCCGCGCCATTGGGCCCGAGGAAGCCGGTCACGGCGCCGGCCTTCACGGTGAAGCCCAACCGGTCCACCGCGGTCTTCTCGCCGTACCGTTTCGTCAGTTGTTGCGCCTCGATCATCGACTCTCCCTTGATGCAGACCACCGGAATCGTCTCCGGTCCGCGACACTGTCGACGCTACCGGCGCGGGCGGCGCCATCCGTCGTACCGAGGTGCCACGTTTGGCGGCGTCGCGGTACCTCGGTACTACCCACCTCATAGCTCCCTGAGTGGCATGATCTATCAGGTGACCAGCAAACCCGACACTGCGCAGCGTCTACGCGACCTCGCCGTACTTCGCCGGGTCCGCGACCGGATCGACCGGGAATACGCGCAGCCGTTGGACGTCGAGGCACTCGCCCGCGGCGCGCACATGTCGGCCGGGCACCTCAGTCGCGAGTTCCGGCGCGCGTACGGCGAGTCGCCGTACTCCTACCTGATGACGCGGCGGATCGAACGGGCGATGGCGTTGCTGCGCGGCGGCGACCTCAGCGTCACCGACATCTGCTTCGCGGTCGGGTGCTCGTCGTTGGGCACGTTCAGCACGCGCTTCACCGAGCTGGTCGGCGTACCGCCCGGCACCTATCGACGTGAGGTGACGCGTACGACGGAGGGCATGCCGTCCTGCGTCGCCAAGCAGGTCACCAGACCGATCAGGAATCAAGAAGCGTCGGTCCCGGCAACGCCGCTAGCGTAGTTCCCATGAAGATCACCATTAACTCAAGCTTCCTCCCACACAGCGATCCCGATGCCTCGTTGGCGTTCTTCCGCGACGTCCTTGGCTTCGAGGTCCGCAACGACGTTGGCTACCAGGGCATGCGGTGGATCACCGTCGGCCCCGAGGGCCAGCCCGACACGTCGATCGTCCTGCATCCGCCGGCCGCCACTCCCGGCCTCACCGACGACGAACGCAGCGCCATCATCGAAATCGTCGCCAAGGGAAGCTACTTCGGCGTCAACCTGGCCACTCCGGACCTCGATGACACGTTCGCGAAGCTCGAAGCTAGCGGGGCAGAGGTCGTGCAGGAACCAGTCGACCAGCCGTACGGCGTACGCGACTGCGCCTTCCGCGATCCCGCGGGCAACATGATCCGCATCCAACAGAGTTGATCTGCGATGACCTCCATTAAGTCCATCACTCTCGAAGTTCCCGACTCCACCGCGGCAAAAGCCTTCTATAGCGAGGCTTTCGGCCTCGACTCGCCGCTGGTGTTGCGCGAATCGCAGCCGCCGACGACCGGCTTTCGCGGGTTCACGCTGTCACTTATCGTGTCCCAGCCGGCCACCGTCAACAGCCTTATCGACTCAGCGCTCGCAGCCGGCGCGACGTCCCTGAAGCCGGTCGCGAAGTCGTTCTGGGGGTACGGCGGCGTCGTACAGGCTCCGGACGGCGCGATCTGGAAGGTCGCGACCTCGTCGAAAAAGGACACCAGTCCCGACGTACGGAAGATCGACGAGATCGCACTCCTCATTGGCGTCTCGGACGTCAAGGCCAGCAAACGGTTCTACGTCGAACGCGGCCTGACGGTGGGGAAGAGCTTCGGCAGCAAGTACGTCGAGTTCGCCTCGCCGTCGAGCCCAGTCAAGCTCGCGCTATACGGACTGCGTGCGCTTGCGAAGGACGCCGGTGTCTGCCCGGACGGCACCGGTTCGCACCGGATCGCCATCGGAGCCGACGCGGCGCCGTTCACCGATCCGGACGGCTTCGAATGGGAGACCCACTCGGCTTAGTGGGCACTACCACGTTGCGGGGGTTCGGCTGTGCTCGTTTGCACACCAAACAGCGGGCGCGATGAGATACTTTCCGTGTGAGTTTGCAAATCATCGTCACAGTAATGGCCGGATTACTCCTTGTCGTCGCCGCGATCGGCACGATCGTTCCGGTGCTGCCCGGAAGCCTGCTGGCGCTGTTGACACTGCTGGGGTGGGCCTGGACCCTCGATGCGCCACCGGCGTGGGTCATGGGCGGGCTCGGCATGGCGCTGGTGCTCATCGGATGGTCCGCGTCGCTGGTGCTGACCGGTCGCAAGCTCAAGGAACGCAAGGTCCCCGGCAGGTCGGTGCTGGTCGGCGGGATCTTCGCCGTCGTCGGGATGTTCGTGGTTCCGGTGGTCGGTTTATTCGTCGGCTTCACGCTCGGCCTGTTCCTCAGCGAACTGCAGCGGCGCGCCAATGCTGCCGAGGCCTGGTCCGCGGCGATCGCCGCGTTGAAAGCGACCGGCGTCGGGATCCTGATCGAGTTTTGCTGCGCGTGCCTGGCCGGTTCGATGTGGGCGATCGGCGTCGTTTGGTACTTCGTCGCCGCCTAGCTGCGGCCCGCGGTCGAAACGTTGGTCACCAACTCCCGCCGGTATCATCGACCGTGCCCTTGTGTCACCGACGTCGGTGACACAAGGGCACGGTTCGTGACACAAGCGGCTACAAGACAGTTAGTCGATGAAGCCGTTCTTCTTCAGGAACTCCTTCGCGACCGCGGCCGGCTTGTCGCCGTCGATGTCGACTTTGGCGTTGAGCCCCAGCATGGTCTCGCTGGTGAGCTTCTTGCTGATCGGCGCGAAGATCTTCGCGATGTCGGGGTTCTTGTCCAGTACGTCGGTCTTCACCGTCAGCGCCGCGTTGTACTCGACGAAGAACTTCTTGTCGTCCTTCAGTACGACGAGGTCGTTGGACTTCACCCGCGCGTCGGTGGAGGTGACTTCGCCGAAGTTACAGTCCTTGCCGACCTGCGGGAAGATCAGGTTGAGGTCGAGTTCGGTGACCTTGAACTTGGTCCCATAGGCCTTCTCCACGCCCGGCAGGCCGTCGTCGCGGTTGAGGAATTCGCTGGCCGCGCAGATCGTGCCGTCGTTGGGGTTCTTCGCGATGTACGCCGCGGCGTCGGAGATCGACTCGATCTTGTTCTTCGAGGCCCAGTCTTTCTTGGCCGCGATGGCGTAGGTGTTGTTCAGCGGCGCCGGCGGCAGCCACGTCACGCCGTTGGCCTTGTCTGCCTCGGACACGGCCTTGTAAAGATCGGTCGGTACGTCGGTCGTGGAGTTGCCGAGGATGTTGACCCAGCCGGTGCCGGTGTAGTCCCAGTACATGTCGATCTCGCCGGAGGTCAGCGCCGCGCGCACGGTGTCGGTGCCGCTGATGCCGGTCTTGTCCGCCGCCTTGCCGCCGGCCGCGTCCAGCGCGGCGATCGTGATCTGGCCGAGGATGACCGATTCGGTGAACTCCTTGGAGCCGACCTTGAACGACGCGCCTTTGAGGTCGTAGTTCTTGCCGATCGAGCCGCCGGATGCGGCGCCGCCCGAGTCGCCCTTGCTGACGTCGGTGTTCGATGAGCATGCGCCGAGTGTCAGGCTAAAAACGGCTGCAACGGCGATCAGGCTCGCGCGTAAATTCCTCTTCAACTTTCCTTCTCCTCTTTAGGTGTTACACATGCGTACGGCGCCCCAACCGCGAAGCAGATGGAGCGCCGTACCGGAAGCTAATCGATGTAGCCGTGGTCCTTCAGGAACGCCTTGGCGACTGCGGCCGGCTTCTCGCCGTCGTTGTCGACCTTGGAGTTCATCTCGGTCACGACCTTGTCGGTGAGCTCTTTGCTGATCGGCTCCATGATCTTGGCGATATCGGGGTTCTTGTCCAGTACGTCGGTGCGCACGGTCAGCGCGCCGTTGTAGTCGACGAAGAACTTCTTGTCATCTTTGAGCGTCTGCAGCTTGTTGGACACGATCCGCGCGTCGGTGGAGAAGACCTCACCGAAGTTGCAGTCCTTGCCGACTTGCGGGTAGATCAGGTTGAGGTCGAGCTCGGTGACCTTGAACTTCGTGCCGTAGTCCTTTTCCAGACCGGGCAGCCCGTCGTCACGGTTGAGGAATTCGCTCGCCGCGCAGAGCGTGCCATCGGACGGGTTCTTGTTGATGTACGCCGCCGCGTCGGACATCGACTCGATCTTGTTCTTCTTCGCGAAGTCCGCCTTCACCGCGATCCGGTAGGTGTCGTTGAACGGCGCCGCCGGCAGCCAGGTCACGCCGTTGGCCTTGTCCGCGTCCGCGACGGCCTTGTAGAGGTCGGTGGGCAGGTCGGTGGTGGTGTGCTTGAGGATGTTGACCCAACCGGTGCCGGTGTACTCCCAGTACATGTCGATCTCTTTGGACGTCAGCGCCGCGCGCACCGTGTCGGTGCCGCTGATGCCGGTCTTGTCGTTGACCTTTGCGCCGGCCGCTTCGAGCGCGGCGATGGTGATCTGGCCGAGTACGACGGACTCGGTGAACTCCTTCGAGCCCACCGTGAACGACGCGCCCTTGAGGTCGTAGTCCTTGCCGATCGACCCTCCGGACGCGGAGCCGCCCTTGTCCCCGCCGCTGACGTCGGTGTTGGACGAGCAGGCCGACGCGAGCATCGTGAGCACGGCGATGGCCGCAATAGCCCCCCGGCGTACGAGTTTTTTGTTCGACACAATCGTTCTCCTCACATGTAGGTGCTTAAAGTCCCTTGGGGCGCAGCACATCTTCGACGATCCCGGCGAGGTAGTCGATGAGCAGCGCCAGTACGGCGGTCAGCGCGGCGCCGGTGATGGTGACCAGGATGCGGTTGGTGGACAGGCCGGCGACGATGATCTTGCCGAGCCCGCCGGCGCCGATGTACGCCGCGAGGGTCGCCGTACCGACGTTGACCACGAGCGCGGTGCGCACGCCGGCGAGGATCACCGGTACGGCGAGCGGCAGTTCGAGCCGGGCCAGTACGCCGCCGCGGGACATGCCCATGCCGCGGCCGGCCTCGAGGACGGTCTTGTCGACTTGCTCGATGCCGACCATCGTGTTGCGCAGCACGGGCAGGACGGCGTACGCGACGAGCGCGATGATCGCGGCCTTGAAGCCGATCATGTACCAGACCACCGACATCAGGGCCAGCAGCCCGATGGTGGGGGTGGCCTGTCCGATGTTGGCGATGGTGATCAGGGCGCCGCGGAAGCTGCGGGTCCATTGCCGGGTGAGTACGACGCCGAGCGGGATCGCGATGATCAGCACGAAGACGGTGGACACCGCGGTCAGCCCGATGTGCTGCAGGACGGCGGTGGAGATGGTCTTGGCGTTGAGGGAGCGGGCTTCGATGGTGTCGAGGTCCTGGCTCTTGATGTAGAGGTAGAGCACGACGAGTACGACGACCAGGAAGATCGGCATCAGCAGGTAGCTGGCGAGGGTCCGCTTGCCCTCGTGCGGCGCGGTGGTGGCCCGCGGGTCGACGGTGTCGGTCTGACTATCGGTGGTCAACGACATGACTACTCGTCGTCCGGCTCGGAGCTGTGCTTCAGCGAGCCGCGCATCCGGGTGCGGGTGGCGCTGCGCATGGCGCGGATCGACTCGTTGATCCGGTCGATGTCCACGATCCCTTGGTAGGTGCCGTCGTTGGTGACGACGATCGCGACGCTGTGGCTGGCGGTGATCATCTCGTTGAGCGCGTCGTTGAGCGTGGAGTGCATGTGCACGGTGGCGGTGGTGGGCGCGCCGAGCTGAAGCAGGTTGCGCTCGCCGCGGCGCTGGATGTCGGTGGCGCCGACCCACCGGACCGGCCGGTTGTTCTTGTCGAGCACGAGCACGGAGGACTCTTCCGAACGCCGGATCACCTCGAGCGCTTCGTCGGGAGTGGCCTCGACCGAGACGGTCGGCCACTGGCTCAGCTCGATGTCGCGGACCCGGCTGAGGTTGAGACGTTTCAGGGAGGCGCCGGAGCCGATGAAGTCGGCGACGAAGTCGTTGGCCGGGTTGGTGAGGATCTCCTCGGGCGTGGCGTACTGCGCGATGTTGGCGCCTTCTTGCAGGATCGCGATCCGGTCGCCCATCTTGATCGCCTCGTCGATGTCGTGGGTGACGAATACGATCGTCTTCTTGACATCGGCCTGCAGCCGCAGGAACTCGTTTTGCAGGCGTTCGCGGGTGATCGGGTCGATCGCGCCGAACGGCTCGTCCATCAGCATCACGTCCGGATCGCCGCTGAGCGCGCGGGCGACGCCGACACGCTGCTGCTGACCGCCGGACAGTTCCTTGGGGTAGCGGCGGCGGTAGAGCGCCGGGTCCATGCTGACCGTCTCGAGCAGTTCGTCGATCCGGTCGCTGATGCGTTTCTTGTCCCAGCCGAGCAGCTTGGGCACGGTGGCGATGTTCTGCTCGATGGTCATGTGCGGGAACAGCCCGATTTGCTGGATGACGTAGCCGATTCGGCGGCGTAGCTCGTCCGGGTCGGCCTTGGTGACGTCCTCACCTTCGAGGATGATCCGGCCGCCGCTGGGCTCGATGATCCGGTTGATCATCTTCATCGTGGTGGTCTTGCCGCAGCCGGAGGAGCCGACGAGGATGACGATCTCGCCTTCGGGGATCTCCAGGCTCAGGTTGTCCACGGCCGGCTTCTTGGTGCCGGGGAACGTCTTGGTCAGGCCCTCCAGCTGGATCATGGTCCGCTTGGCGGCCGGGGGAGCCTGAAGTGGTTCGGTCTGAGTCATCGCAGTCCTCTCGAAGTGGTCAGTCGGCCGATGAGGGTGAAGAGCGCGTCGAAGATGATCGCGACGATGATGGTGCCGATGATTCCGGCGAGCACGAGGTTGACCGCGACCGGTACGCCGGCGTGCCCGAGGCCGTCGAAGATCAGCGAGCCGTAGCCCGGGCCGAGCACGATCGCACCGATGGTGGCGATCCCGACGAGCATCACGGTGGTGACCCGGATGCCGGTGATGATCACCGGCCATGCCATGGGCAATTCGATCTTGAGCAGCCGCTGGCGGCGGCCCATGCCCATGCCCTGGGCGGACTCGATGATGGCGGGGTCGACCTCACGCAGCCCGGTGATGGTGTTGCGCACGACCGGCAGCAGACCGTAGAGCGTCAGCGCGATGATGACCGGGGGAGCGCCCAGGCCCACCAGCGGCAGCAGCAGGACGAACAGTGCGAACGATGGGACGGTGAGGAAGGCGCTGGTGACGCTGAGGATCGCCGCGCGCAGTTTGGGGCGCTGGTAGGCGATGATGCCGAGGATGACGCCGATGGACGCGGAAATCGCGACGGCGATCGCGACGAGCCAGATGTGCTGGATGCCGAGGGTGATCATGTCGTCCCGGCGTTCGGACAGGAAGTCGAAAAATCCCATTGCACCGCCTCCAGCGAAGTCTCGTCGTCATCGTGCGTTCGGGTCTGCGTCGGCTCAGTAGTTTGCGTCCCTAAAGAGACTACTGGGACGGATGGGGCGATGACCACGGCGTACGTTTCGCTTTGGCGTCAATCTTTCAGGTCTCGCGTGCGGGTTGTGTGACGTATCGGGCATCCGCGGTCGATATTGGGGTCCGGATCACATATGGTCACCTATGCGGGGGTGTCCTTCGTCCGGCCGCGGCGTACTTCGGTACGGCGTGCGCGGACATATGAGGTCATCGCCATATTCGCATCGTTCAACGACGTAAGGATGGACAGATCGTATGAAGACTAAAGGCGCGATCCTGTGGGGTATCGGCGAGGAATGGTCCGTCGAGGAGATCGAGGTCGGGGATCCGAAGGCCGGTGAGGTCACCGTTGAGCTGGCCGCCTCGGGCTTGTGCCACTCCGACGAGCACCTCGTCACCGGCGGTAGCCCGGTGCCGTTCTACCCGGTGCTCGGCGGCCACGAAGGCTCCGGCGTCGTCACCAAGGTGGGCCCCGGCGTCACCGGCCTCAAGGAAGGCGACCACGTCGTCACCGCGTTCATCCCGGCTTGCGGCCAGTGCCCGCCGTGCTCCTCGGGTCACCAGAACCTCTGTGATCTCGGCGCGGGCCTGCTGACCGGCCAGTCGATCAGCGACGGCACGTTCCGGGTACAGGCCAAGGGCAAGGACGTCATCACGATGTGCCTGCTGGGCACGTTCTCGCCGTACATCACCGTGCACCAGGCCTCCGTGGTCAAGATCGAGCCGGACATCCCGCTCGCGATCGCGGCCCTGGTCGGTTGCGGCGTCACCACCGGCTTCGGCTCGGCGACCCACGTGGCCGACGTACGTCCCGGTGAGACCGTCGTGGTCATGGGCACCGGCGGCGTCGGCATGAACGCCGTACAGGGTGCGGCCGCCGCGGGCGCGAAGCGCGTCATCGCGATCGACC
Organism: Antricoccus suffuscus; assembly: GCF_003003235.1. Taxonomy (NCBI): domain Bacteria; kingdom Bacillati; phylum Actinomycetota; class Actinomycetes; order Geodermatophilales; family Antricoccaceae; genus Antricoccus; species Antricoccus suffuscus. The sequence continues at coordinate 77,236 of NZ_PVUE01000013.1, read as the reverse complement.
CGGTCGAGTCCAAGCGGGAGCGGGCGATGGAGTTCGGTGCGACGCACACCTTCGCCAGCGCCGAGGCCGCGCTGGAGCCGGTCAACGAGCTGACCTGGGGCCGGATGGCGGAGAAGACGATCATCACCGTCGGCGACATCCAGGGCGAGGACATCCAGCAGGCGCTCGCGCTCACTGCCAAGGGCGGCCGCGCGGTCGTCACCGGCATGGGCAACGCGGCGAATCAGGACGTCAAGCTGAGCCTGTTCGAACTCACCTTGCTGCAGAAGGACCTGCAGGGCGCGATCTTCGGCGGGTCCAACCCGCGCAAGGAGATCCCGTGGCTGCTGTCGATGTACCAGGAGGGTCAGCTCAAGCTCGACGAGCTCGCGACCACGAAGTACAAGCTCGAGGACATCAACAAGGGCTACCAGGACATGCGCGATGGCAAGAACATCCGCGGCATGATCGAATACACCGCCGCCGACCGCTAAACACGCCCGTGCCGTTTTCGAACGCCGAGAACGACTGAGGTATTCTGAACGTCGCCCTGCCGCAAGGTGGGGCGACGTTCGTGTTTACGGCGTACGCCGTGGGTACGACGGGCTGTGGCGCAGCTTGGTAGCGCACCTGACTGGGGGTCAGGGGGTCGCAGGTTCAAATCCTGTCAGCCCGACAAATGCCCAGGTGAGAGTATGTTTTTCACCTGGGCACTGTCGTTTTCGGAGTCAATGTGACCGCTAGATACTAGGGAGTTCCCCGTTGGCTTCGCTCTCGATCGTTGCAGCCGTTGCGGGATGCTCGAGTTCCGACGCGGTTGCGAATCCCAAGGACGGTTCACCGGCTGGCGCGCCAGGCAGCACGTCGCAGGAGCCGTCGGTGGTCTATCAGTTCGACGACATCAAAGTGGCGGACGCCGATGACCTGTTTCCGTCCTTCGCTCCGAGCCCAACTGTCGTGCAACTATCGGAGGAGATGAAGAATGCTGCTCCGGAGTTGGGGGAGACGCAGCTTGTTCAGTCGTACGAGATCACGGTGAAGTCGTTCTCGACCGGCATCTGTCGCCTCGATGTCGCCATCATGTACGAAGGTGACGGGCAGAAGAAGGTCGCCGCCAAATGGAGTGACGCCGAGCTGAGCTACCTCAGGCGTTGCAGGTCGTACTTCGCCATCGTCGCCTCCTCAGCCGCCGGCGATACCTATCGCATAAAGAACCTAGCTGAGGGGGCGGACATCACTGGTGAGCTGACTGCGACATCCGGTGTCGTCAACCGTGCGTCAGCTCGACGACGTGCAAGCGAACTCCGCTGCACTCCGCCCATCCCACGGGCGAGGTTGGCATGACTGAGCGCCCAGTTACGATGCGTAGCAATTGGCTGAGTACAGCCTCATAAACGAGGAGATCCGCGCGTCGTGTCTGTGCTGTCGAACTTCATCTGGGGCGTTGCTGACACGCTTCGTGGCCCGCACGCGGACGCCGAGTACAGCTCGGGCACGTTCGTGGCGGCCCTGACGGTACAGCGATGACGGTGACCGAGACGGTCGTCGAGGAGCAATTTGTGAGATCACGGCACCGCGTGAAGACGTACGGGGAGGTTTTTACTCCCCGTCACATGGTCGACCAGATGCTCGACTTGGTCCGCGAGGAGCTGGAGACCGGACCCGACTTCGTCGACAAGACGTTCCTCGAGCCTGCGGCCGGCGACGGCAACTTCCTCGTAGCGATCCTGCAGCGCAAGTTGAACGCGATCCAGAGCCGGTTCCCCGCACAGGAGTGGCCGCAGGAGTCGTTGTTCGCGCTGGCGTCGATTTACGGCGTTGAGTTGCTAGAGGACAACCATCGGGATGCCAAGGCGATCATGCTCGCCGAGTTCGTGAGTTTCCACGAAGCCCACGGCGTTGCCTGTGGTACCCGCACGAACCTGCATCGGGCCGCGGTCTATCTGATCGATACGAACATCGTGCGTGGCAATACCTTGACGGGTCAGACCTCCCAGGGCAAGGACATCCAGTTCTCGTGGTGGCACCGCGTCGACGGCCAGGCCGGGTCTGTGCAGCGGGAGCCGTTCACGCTCGATTCGTTGCGCCATAGCGGTGGCTTCGACTTCACCATCTACGACACATATCAACCGTGCCGGATCGACAGGGTCCACGAGGAAGTAGGCGGCGATGTCTGATTCGATGCTGTCTGAATCGATACCGCCAAGTCCGAGGATCAAGACCTACCGGGAAATCCGGCCGGTCATCTATTCCTGGTCCACACCTGACCTGCCTAAGTACGCGGGGTGGGAGAAGATCGGATATACCGATCAGCAGACCGCCGCCGAGCGCGTGGCTCAGCAGGCATCTCAGATGTCGATCCACAAGAATCTGTTGTGGTCCCGCAGGGCACTGTTCACGACTGAGGCCGGCGGACGCTTCACTGACCACGACTTCCACGCCTACCTCAAACAGCAAGGCGTCGAGCGCGAGACAACCCCTAAACGAACCGAGTGGCATCGGTTCAGCGAAGCACCGAAGAAGTCGCTGGAGTACTTCAACGACTTCGCGGGGCAAGACTTCTCCGATCTGCAGAGCAGCGGTACCGACGACTACGTGCTGCGCCCTGAGCAGCAAGCTGCGGTCGACCAGGCAGTGGCTGCTTTCGCGGCCACCGAGGCCGAGGTGCTGTGGAACGCCAAACCGCGGTTCGGTAAGACACTGACGACCTATCACCTCATGCGGACCCTGGATGTGAGACGCGTCCTGATGGTCACCAACCGCCCGGCGATCGCGAACTCGTGGTTCGACGATTTCACGCGCTTCATCGCACATCGGACGACGTTCAAGTTCGTGTCTGAGTCGCCGTCGCTGGCCGGTCGGTCCCCGATGACCCGCGAGCAGTGGCGCGGGTACTCGCGTGATCATCAGGACGCACGCATCGTGGAGTTCCTGTCACTGCAGGACCTGAAGGGATCGCAGTACTTCGGCGGCCCTTACGACAAGCTCAGGCACGTGGCACAGGTCGACTGGGATCTGTTGGTCATCGATGAAGCGCACGAGGGCATCGACACCGCCAAGACAGACGTTGCCTTCGACCAGATTAAAAGAGCGCGAACCCTGCACTTGTCGGGTACGCCCTTCAAGGCCTTAGCTTCCGGGCGGTTCGATCAGGACCAGATCTTCAACTGGACCTACGAGGACGAGCAGAACGCCCGGCAGCAGTGGGACCACGATGGAGAAAGTAAGGAGAACCCGTACGCGGGACTGCCCACGCTCAACCTGCTGACCTACCAGATTTCGCGGATGATCACGGACCGTCTCGCCGAGGGTGTCGCAATCCAGGAGGACGAGGCGAACATCGACTACACGTTCGACCTCAACGAGTTCTTCGCGACCAAGGACAACGGCTTCTTCGAGCACGAGACCGAGGTCAAAAAGTTCCTCGACTGCATGGCGACCAACGAGAAGTACCCGTTCTCGACGCCCCAGTTACGGGACGAGATCCGGCACTCTTTCTGGCTGCTGAACCGCGTCGCGTCTGCCAAGGCGCTCGAGAAGCTCCTTCGGAACCATGACGTGTTCAAGGACTACACCGTCGTCTTGGCCGCCGGCGACGGGAAGAATGACGACAGTGATCCCGTGGCTGCGGGCAAGGCGCTCGACAAGGTGCGGGATGCTATCGCGCAGGCTGAGGAGTCGGACGGAAGGACCATCACCTTGTCGGTGGGGCAGCTCACGACGGGTGTGACAGTGCCGGAGTGGACTGCGGTCATCATGCTGTCTGACTTGGCTTCGCCGGCGCAGTACATGCAGGCGGCGTTCCGTGCGCAGAACCCGTGCATTTTCGAGCGTGGTGGGCAGGTGTATCAGAAGCAGAACGCCTATATTTTCGACTTCGCGCCCGAGCGCACGCTCACGATTTTTGACGCCTTCGCGAACAACCTGCACCCCAATCCGTCGGGAGACCCGATGGCGCGTCAGGAGAACATCCGCACGCTGCTGAACTTCTTCCCGGTCCTGGGTGAGGACGCGCAGGGCCGGATGATCGAGCTCGATGCCGCTCAGGTGCTGACTTTCCCGCAGGTGTTCAAGGCCCGCGAGGTTGTACGCCGCGGGTTCCTGTCCAACCTGCTGTTCGCGAACGTTGGGGGGATCTTCCGGTACTCCGAGCACGTCAAGGCGATCCTCGACAAGCTGCCGACCGCGAAGCAGGGCAAGATCAAGAACGATGAGTCTTTCGAGCTCCCGCAGCCGCCGCCGGTGACTGACCGCGACGGTAACGTCCAGGTGGACGCCGAGACGGTGATCAATCCGAAGGTCGCTGAACTGGGCAAGCCTGTGTATCGCATCGAAGATCTTCCGAGCATCGAACCGGACGCTCCGCCCCAGGCCGCAGCGAAGCAGATCGCCGCGGCCGTGACCGAGCAGACCCGCCAGAAGCGCGAGGAGCTCAAGGAGGCCTACGGGCTGACTGGCAAGCAGGTTGCACGCGACGAGAAGCGCACCGAGCAGGTGGTCAAGGACGAGGTAGAGCGTGCCTACGTCGAGCACAACATAGCCAGCAAACACCTCGACGACGAGCTGAAGAACGCCGCCACCGAAGCCGAAGCCGAGGCAGTGCAGGCCCAGAGGCTTGAGCACGACAAGGCGTTCCAGAGCAGCATCCTGGCCATCGTGGACAAGACGATGGGGGAGATCGTGCCTGAGGTGGTCACGCGCGAGGAGACGAAGAAAGAGCAGAAGCGCGCCGACCAGACAATGGACGACGCCCGTTCCCACCTACGCGGCTTCGCCCGCACGATTCCGATGTTCCTGATGGCCTATGGTGACCGCGGAATACGGTTGTCGAACTTCGACGACTACACGCCCGACGACGTGTTCGAGGAAATCACCGGGATCACCGAGGCCGAGTTCCGACTGTTGCGCGACGGTCAGGAGATCCAGGAGGAGAACGGGGTCGTCACGACGATCCCGGGCATGTTCGACGGCTCAGTGTTTGATCAGTCGATCCAGGAGTTCCTCGACAAGAAGGAAGCCCTGGCTGACTACTTCAACGACGCGCAGACCGAGAACATCTTCGCCTACATCCCGCAGCAGAAGACATCGCTGGTCTTCACCCCGCAGCCGGTGGTCAAGATGATGGTCGACACCCTCGAGGCGGAGAACCCAGGCATCTTCGAAGACCCAGACAAGACGTTCGCGGACCTGTTCTCCACCGCAGGGCTATTCCTGATGGAACTAGTACGCCGACTCGACACTGATCTGGCTCCGACGTTCCCGGACCAACAGGTCAGGCTCAAGCACATCCTGACGTCTCAGGTCTTCGAGATGAGCCACAACGAGATCTTGCACCGCATCACCATCGAAGCCGTCTCCGGCGGTGTCGCTGAACGTAAGGCGTGGCTCCAGGACTCGGGTCACTTCAAAGTAGGGAACCTTGCCAGGATGACCGCCGAGGAACGCCAGGCGATGACCGACGACATGCTGACCGAAGGACACTGACATGAGCAAAAAGTTCGATGTTGTGATCGGCAACCCGCCCTACCAGGAAGATTCGGTTGGCGAATCAACCCACAACATGCCGATCTACGACAAGTTCATGGACGCCGCATTCGAGGTCGGCACCAAAGTAGTGCTCATTACGCCGGCACGATTCCTCTTCAACGCCGGCTACACGCCCAAGGCATGGAATGCGAAGATGCTCGCGGACGAGCACCTGATGGTGGCGCACTTCGAGCCTGACTCGAATCGCCTTTTCCCCGGCCTTACGGACCCAATCAAGGCCGGCATCGCCGTCACATACCGCGACTCGGAGCGTCAGCTCGGTCCCATCGGACAATTCGCCAAACATCCCGAGTTGGACGCGATTCTGCAAAAAGTCCAAGCGTCGCGCGGTTCCTCTCTCATCGACTTGGGCATCACGAACGACCGTCAGCACCGCTACACAGACAAGATGCACGAGGAGAATCTCAGCGCACGCGCTTTGATGTCAAAAGGCAATCCGTACAAACTCGACGCGGGTACCTTTGTGCGACTCCCATTCCTGTTCCACGAGGAAAGGCCGTCTGATGGGCGTGACTATGTTGAAGTGTTTGGTCTGTCGGGGAGGAATCGCGTCACCCGTTGGCTGCGCCGCGATTACGTCACCGGTCCACCCTCGCTCCTTGCTTACAAAGTTGCTGTACCGGCGGCCAACGGCTCGGGATCGACAACCGACTTCTTTGGCGTAGCACTGAACAACCCGACTGCGCTTGGGCCAGATGTCGCGGTCACCAGCACGTTTCTCACCATCGGCTCTTTCGCCACCGTCGCCGAGGCTGAAGCACTGCTGAAGTATGTCAAGTCGAAGTTCGCTCGCGCGATGCTCGGCATCCTCAAGGTGACGCAACACAACGCCGCGCACACCTGGCGGCATGTTCCGATGCAGGACTTCGCCGCGTCATCAGACATCGACTGGTCCAAGTCGATCCCGCAGATCGACCAACAGTTGTACGCCAAGTACGGCCTCGACGCGGAGGAGATCGCCTTCATCGAGGCCAAGGTCAAGCCGATGGAATGACCGAGGGGAGCGTTGAGCGACCTGACTAGTGCGTTTCAGGCTCGCCGGCTACGCGTGAAGCGTGAAACTCCCCAGTTCTTTCGTGACGGACTGACCGCCACGGGGCGGCCTCAATTTCGATCGACTGCTACTAGATGCCAGAGAGGGGCAGCGCCGTGATCACACCCAAGGCCCAAGAGCGGATCTTGGCCGCCCTAAGCGCAGAGCATGCGGCACAACCAGCCTCGGCCGCCTTCGAGGCGCTATACAGCGAGATCGACCACGGACACGTTTTCGCCGTGATCCACGAGCAGCTTAATGAGCACTTCAACTCCATCAACGACCGAGCACGAACGCCGCAACGCTACTACTGGGCCGAGGCCAGTCGTCAGTTCATCGCGCTGATCGACACGATTGAGACCACACTGCGGTCACTCGAACGGGCAGGCGCGACCGCGACGCTCATAGACACCTACACAAATGCACTGCAGGCATGCGCGCCATGGCTCGCGAGTACCAACGGCAGCACCATCCCCGAGGATTTCGCGCCGGTCACGCTTATCAAGCACGAACCTGTATTCCTCGGCACGGACGATGCTCTTCGCGTGACGCTAGATGCGCAGCGCACCGAACAACAGCTCACGCTCGTGGGAACGGGCTCGTACGCGCACGTCTACGCCTACATCGATGACCTGTATGACACCACGGTCGCGATCAAACGAGCCAAAAAAGACATCTCCGAGCGGGACCTAGCGAGGTTCAAACGCGAGTTCGAAATCCTGAAAGGGCTCAGTTTCCCGTACGTCGTGCAGGTCTACCGCTATGACGAAGAGAAGAACCAGTACAGCATGGAGTACTGCGAAGAGACGCTGCGCTCGTTCATCAACAAGAACAACCAGGATCTCAAGCAGCCCACCCGCAAGCGGATTGCCCTGCAGTTTCTCTACGGACTGAACTACATCCACGGCAAAAGGATTCTGCACCGGGACCTGAGCTTGCAGAACGTGCTGATCAAGACCTTCGACCGCGGAGCTGCGCTGGTCAAGCTGTCCGACTTCGGGCTGATCAAGGATCTCGACTCGCAGTTCACGATGACCCGCACCGAGATGCGCGGGACGATCAGGGACCCGCAGCTGGCGAGCATGAAGGACTTCGCAGTCGTCAACGACATCTACTCGGCTGGCTGGCTACTGCGATTCATCTTCACAGGCAAGTCGTCGCTGGAGCACAGCGACGATGAGGTCGGCCAGATCGTGCGCAAGTGCACCGACCAAGACACCGCCAAGCGCTACCGAAACGTGCTCGAGGTGATCGAGGACGTCGAGAAGCTCGCTGCGCCGCCGGCCGCCGGCGGCTCTGCATAGCGACCCACCTGCCGGACGTCCACGGTTCACGACGCGGCCAGTCAGTGGGTATGGCCGATTCCAGTCCCGTCGGCGTCCATCGCCCGGACAATCTCGGGCACGAAGCGGCCCGCGTCGAGTCATGAGCCAGTCGCGGCCATAAGGTAGCTACAGTTTGGCCAATTCCTGCCCGTATCATGTCCTCGCGCCGACCTGATGTCTGATCGTGTCGATTGATAACATCGCTCGCACCTCATCGAAAGCAGGGCGCTCATGGCCGGAAACCTCGGCGGTTACCAGGTACTCGTCACGGTCGTAAAGAAGCTGGGCGGGCCGGCGACGGCGACCGCGGCCGTCGCCACTGCATTGGTGGCGGTGGGCTCCACAGGCACTCTCGGTGCACAGAAGATCATCCAGCGACTGAAGGGCGACCGGCGGTCACAGTCTCAAGCCTCGAACGAACCGTCTTGGATCGAGGTGGTTGACCACGTTGCCAACGACAATGGGATCACGCTGGAGGTCGGCGCGCGGTTCCGGGTGATAGCGACGACTGATGACACCGTGGTCATCGAGATCGAGGGCCACAAGGACAACCCGCACGTTGTCGCTGGCGACTATCTCGCGTCGATCTCGGCCTTCGAGGCGAGCGACGCAGCCGAACCGGCGTGACAGCCCGAACCGAAGGTGAACATGAGTTCTCCTGACCCCCGCTTGCCCGCGCCTTTCGCATGCTGGCGGACGTCTCCCTGACGGTCGGGTGCTCTCCACGCCATGACCGCCAGCCTGGTTCGGAAGCGATATCTACCGAAGGCGGAGTGAGCCTTTTCAGACCTTCCGATTCCGCCCCTAGCGGATTGACCAATCATGGCCGCAGGTCTGGCAGAGCGCGACTTTTTGATTCTTGTACTTCATCTTCTCGGTGCCCTTGGACTTCTTCCACACGAGGTTGGACATGCCCAGGGTGCTGACGGCGGTCATGCCACGCGCCATATTGTTGGTCTTACCGCCCAGGCCCGTGCCGTGCGTTCGCGTGCGACCGCCAGCCTGCATCATCTCGATCGTGACATTGTCATTACCGCACGCGACACAGTTCATTCAGGAACCCCTCTGCAAAAAGAATCAACGCAGCTCAACGACAACGTTGCGCTGCTCCGGGATCATACGTGAGACACCGTCATCAGTCACGCTGATGGTCCCGAGGCGTCGGCTAATCCCGCAGTGGCCAACGTGGCGATGGCGACCCACAACGGCGACTAAGCGGTCATGTCAGACGACTGAGCACCTAGACGGTCCGTGTCATCAGAAGCACGTACTACGGTCTGACAGGAATGCTGGGGGTCGGTCGTGACGGTGACTTTCCGGGGTAAGCGTTGCCGACCCGACGTCGGTGACCCACGGTGTGGAACGCTCGCTGGCATGACCCACGAACCACATGAACCTGCACCAGAGCCGGTCAGCGTTGAAACCACTCTGATCACGTCGGCGTCGCGCTCCATCGAGTTGGCCCTCACCGCTTGGAGCGCCGATGACACATGGCTCGTGGGGGTGCTCGCGCCCACTGCAGTGGAGCACTTGGGCAAGGTCGCCTTGTGGCGGCGCAACCCCGCATTGCTCGTCAAGCTCACCAGCAACATGGAACTGTCGCTCTTCATCCTGACCACGAGGGCGACACTCGCCGATCCGCGGGTACGCACGATCGGGCTTGATGAGGTACTACAGCGCCTCGATCGATGCGTCGACGATTTTGGGCTCACGAAGGACGAAGCCGGGCTCATCACCAACGCGCGCAACGGGTCGGTACACGTGGGTCTACCTAGCGACTCAACCAAGGTCGGGCTATTTCCGTCCGACCTCACCGATACCGACCCCAGGGCCTACCCCGAGACGGTGCGGTGGGCAGAGGCAGCTTGGCTTGAGGGCCTGAGTGGTGTGACCTATATGTGCAGGCACTACAACTCCAGCAAAGCTTTCTGTCTGTTCGGGGACCGCTTGTCTCGTGGCGCGTTGCAGGCTCTCCCGGGTCACGCGAGCACGAGGGTGTTCGCTCTTCCTTCGGATGCTGAATGGCTGGCTTCGCTCGCCTTGGCGATGCGGGTGGTAATCCGTCCTTAGCGCCTCTCGCGCGCGCGTTCGGATCAGGATCGCGACGGTGAAGCAGACAATGAGCAGTGCGAAGTTCATCCAGCCCACCGCGTCCAGCCCCCCGGATTGCCACGCTGTCCCTGCCATCGAGGTCGTTGGAGCCTTTTGGAAAATGCAGCTACTAGGACAACGCGGTGCCCGTGGCCCAGTTGGGTGCGCCGCGCGCGGCGAGGGTCGCTCCGACCATAGCCACGGCAAGGACGATAGTCGCGACCACCATGCCGGCAGTGACACCGAGATTGAGAACCAAGATGGCGCCGATCTCGGCTCCGATCAGCATGGCGAGCACCGCGAGCAAACGTCGTGTGGCCGTCACCAGGTCTCGTTTGCGCAGATCTACTCCCATGCCCGTAAGCGTCATGGTGAGGAGAGTGGTGGTCACATCGGGCACGGCAAGACGGCGCACGACCGCGTTCTGAATGCCGAGGGCGATGCTGCCCACCGCCAGGATCAGGAGCTTATGAGCGATCGGCAGAGGCGTCCCAGCGGCGAGACTGATAGCGAGGGCGACGACGAAGAGGGCTAGCTGAACGGCGAGTGCGTTGCGCAGTAGCCTGTCTCGATGCTCGCCGTACCGTGAGATCGCGACGCCGCCAACCGATGCCCCGACCAGAAAACATACGAGGGCAACGGACGGCCCCCACAGGCTGAATCCGGGCGCCTTAGCCAGCGCAAAGCCGATGAACACGACGTTGCCGGTCATGTTGGCGATAAACACGCGACCCGGGCCGAGGATGCTGATCGCGTCGATGAGCCCAGTGCTGAACGTGAGCACGAGCAGAAGGGCGGGCAGCGGACCATGCGCGGGGTGCGCGAGGTAGTTGTGGGCCCGTGAAGGGCGAGTAGATTCCGCGTCTGTCTTCCGCGGCATCATGAAGTGACACTACCTACTGGACAACGCAACCAGCAATGCCCAACCGATCTCCCGACGAGTAATGCGAGGTTCGTCCATCCCACAGCGTTCCAGCCGCCAGCACGCCACGCGGTGCCGGCCGTCGAACCGAACACCGGCGAGCCAAGGAGCCGCCGGATCGCTGGGCTTCGTCGTCTCGATGGGCGCGTGGGCGGGGGATTGCTTGGTGTACCTGCAAGGCCACAGCGGCGTCGGTCGGGTCAGGCCGCGCCGGTGTGCCGGAACCAGTGTTGGATCAGACCAGGAATGCGATTTTCGTGAGCTCCTCCGACACGCGCCACATTCGCTCCGCATCGTCCTCGGAACGCAGGCGGGAATAGAGCTTCTGCTCGGCCGGCGCGCCGCCGAGATGACCGACTCCGCGGGGCCCGTAGAAGCGTCCGCCGGCGTCCGGGGTAGTGGCCGCGAGAACGGCAGGGAGCCCGGCGCTGTCGACTGAGCCGACGATTCGGACTCGCGAAAGCAGAGTGATCAGGCGGAGTCCTGTGGCCGGTGCCTCCCGGCCGAGTTCCGGCCGCACATCGAGAAGACTCGTCGGCGCGATGCCGGGATGGGCGAGGTTGCTGGTGATTCCCCAGGATTCTGCACGGCTGCGCCGGTCGAGTTCGAGGCCGAAAAGCCCGAACGCGATCTTCGACTGGCTGTAGGCACGCATGCCGTCGTACGAACGTTCCCAGTTCAGGTCGTCCCAGTTGATTGCTCCCTGATTGGCCGCGATGCTGATCTGCGAGGTCACGCGCGCCCGCCCGGCGATCAGCAACGGCAGCAGTTGCGCGACGAGGGCGAAATGTCCGAGATGGTTGGTGCCGAATTGCAGCTCGTATCCGTCGGCGGTGGCCTGCCGCTCGGGTGGTGTCATGACGCCTGCGTTGTTGATGAGCAGATGAATCGGCCGATCCTCGTCGCGCAGCACGTTTGCGAACGCGGCGACGGAGGCGAGCGATGCTAGGTCAAGCTCGCGCAGCGACACGTCCGCCTCGGGGACGTTCCGACGGATCATGCCGAGCGCGACCTCGCCTTTGCGCGAATTGCGCACGGGCAGGATCACTTCGGCGCCGGCCGCGGCGAGTCGGGTCGCGATGCCGAACCCCATGCCGTCGCTCGCGCCTGTGACGACGGCGCGTGTGCCGGAGAGGTCGGGGATGCTGATGTTGGTGGGTCGGCGTGCCATGTCTCGCTCCTGAAGTCGGTGTCGTCTTCTAGTCTCGGGGAAGTCGGCGAGGCTGACCAGGACCTCTCAATCCACGGATACGCGATCCACCGACCGAAGCGGAGGGAGGGATCGTCAGGCAGTGGATGTCGCGACGCAATGGTTGTAGAAGTTAAGGCAGATGGAACGGAGACGACCATGCAGATCGATCGTGAGGGGCTCGGGGCATTCCTCCGTCGCCGCCGGGAGGCGCTGCAGCCGGAGGACGTCGGGCTTCCTCGCGGGCAGCGCCGACGTACCAGAGGGCTACGCCGGGAGGAGGTCGCAGCGCTGAGCCACATGTCCGCCGACTACTACGCCCGCCTCGAACGGGGACAGGGTCCGCATCCATCGGAGCAGATGGTTGCCTCTATCGCGATGGGGCTTCACCTCGCCCGCGACGAGCGGGACTATCTGCTCCGACTCGCCGGACACACCCCGCCCGCGCGACTTGCCGAGAGCGACCACGTCAGCCCCGGACTCTTGCGCATCCTCGATCGACTGCACGACACTCCGGCCGAGATCGTCACCGAGCTCGGTGAGACGCTTCGGCAGACGGCACTCGGTGTCGCGCTCACCGGCGACCTGACCGCCTACAGTGGTCCGGCGCGCAGCATCGGCTACCGGTGGTTCACTGACCCATCGACGCGACTCCGGTACGCGCCGGAGGATCACGCCTTCCTCGGTCGGCTGTGGGTGTCAGGATTGCGCGAGGCCAGCGCGAGACGCGGCACCGGTTCCCGCGCGGCGCATTACGCCGAGTTGTTGCGCGCGCACAGCGAGGAGTTTCGACAGATCTGGGACGAGCATGAAGTCGGCCTGCGGCCCCGCGAGAAGAAGCACTTCGTCCACCCCGACCTCGGTGCACTCGAGCTGCACTGCCAGGCGCTCGCGGATCCCGAGGGGTCGCACTCGCTGCTCGTCTACACCGCCACTCCCGGAAGCGAGAGCTATGACAAGCTGCAGCTGCTGTCAGTCATCGGCGACCTGGCAGAGATGTAAGGACAGAACCGTCCCCGTAGAGATTGAAGTCCGCGAGGTCGGCGCGCTCCGTTGGTGGCGTTGGCAGACTCATGCTGCGAGGCTTTTCGCCGCACGTCGAGCGGATTCGACCAAGAGCTCGGTTTCGCCGCCGCCTTGGATCCAATCAACTGGGGTCTCATCCGCAAGTTCACCGCTAGTAGCGGCGCCCAGATCGTCGATAGGCGAAGGCTGGCGGGAATCGTTCTGGGTGTGACAAAGTGAGGCGGTCGGCCGCCCAAAATCCGACGCCGTCGGATGGACAGTCTTGAGCCCTCCACGCGTTCGACGGCCCGCCTCGATATCCGACGTCATGGTTGTCGGGCGGAAGATTGGAGCCACCGGATGCGCATGGCGGTTCGTTCCACGATCTGGTTCGGTGCGTACGTTGCGGTAATCGTGATTCCGTTGGTTTTCGCCGCCCTGGGTGTCACCGACGCGCACCGAGGATTCTGGCGGGAGTGCGCTGTCGCGCTAGGGTTCGTCGGCCTGTCAATGATGGGCGCGCAGTTCGTCCTCGTAGCCCGGATTCGCACGGTGGCCGAACCATTCGGCGAAGACGCATTGGTGCATTTTCATCGCTATATGGGTTATGTGGGAACGTTATTTATCTTTGCTCACCCGATCATGCTGATCGTTTTGGTTGACCGGAGCTACATCGAACGGGTCAACCCGTTCACCGCGCCTTGGGCCGGACGATTCGGTACGTTCGCGATTCTGTGCCTGCTGATCCTCATCGTCACATCGGCCTGGCGTTCAGCGTTACGCATTTCCTATGAGGTCTGGCAGGCAACGCACCTCGTGCTTTCGACGGTCGCAATCGCGGCAGCGCTGGTGCATGTCGAGCTGATCGGCCACTACGTGAATCAGCCGTGGAAGCGGGTGTTATGGACCGTGATGACGTTGGGCTTCGTCGTAATATTTATCTGGGTGCGGATTCTCAGACCGATCCTTCGCATGCGCAGGCCGTGGACGGTCGAGTCGGTAGCACCAGAACCCGGCGGGGTCAACACGGTTACTCTGACGCCAGCAGGGCACGCCGGATTCACCTTCGCGCCAGGACAGTTCGGGTGGCTGTCGATTCATCGATCGCCGTTTGCGGTGACCCAACACCCGTTTTCGTTCTCGTCTAACGGTGACGACCCCGCACGGCTGCAGATGAGCATTAAGGACCTTGGCGACTTCACCTCCGCAATCGGTGCCCTACAAGCGGGCACTGTTGCCTACCTTGACGGCCCACACGGCGTGTTCTCGCCCGACTTCGACGAAGGGCCAGGATTCGTGTTCCTCGCCGGGGGTGTCGGGATCGGGCCGATCAGGAGCATGCTGCGCACCCTCGACGCTCGCGGCGACCGCCGACCGTGCCACCTGTTCTACGGCACGAAGCGAATCGAGGACGCGGCGTACTACGACGAAATGGTCGACCTCGCTGAGTCTCTTGACCTGACCGTTGTACTCACGCTGTCGGATCCACCCGGCGATTGGATGGGCGAGAGCGGCCGCCTCGACGCCGACATGCTGCACCGGCATCTGCCCGTCGACAGGCGAGAGGCGTTGCAGTACTTCATTTGCGGGCCGGGTGCCATGCAGGACGCGCTGGAGGATGCTCTCGCGGCTCTGGGTGTTCCCGGAGACAAGGTCCACACCGAACGCTTCAATTTTGTCTAGCCAGAGCCTCGCGCGAAAGTAGGATCTGAGATGCGACACCAACTCACCCAGCGGGCGGCGGTGACCGTCACCGTGCTGATCCTATTCGCGTGCATCGTGTTTGCTCTCGCCGTGAACTGACCTGCTCCGGTGGCGACTGGCTGTGGGGTCAGGGGGTGTCGCAACACGTCTGTGAACTAGTCGCCAGTAGCTGGCGTTGACGGACTATTCGAAGCCGTGACTTCATAGGCTACTCGCAGGCCACGCCATCCTTATCCCTATCGAGCGCCGACCGATACCCGGGCTGACCGGCGTATATCGGCGCGGCCCCTGCGGCCTTGGCCGCCGCACAATTCTGGTAGTAGACGTTCGTCTGCGCCGGCGGCGCAGGAGGTGGAGCAGGAGCAGGTGCCACCTTGGGCGCGGGGACCGGCGCCGGCGCGGGTGCCTGAGTCGTAGTAATCGGTGGAGGCGCGGCCGTCGTGGTCACCGGTGGAGGCGCGGTCGTCGTGGTGACCGGTGCAGGCACGGGAACAACCGAGGCCGCCGCCGGTGCATCGCAATTTCCAAGAATCTTCACAATCGCGTCCCGTTCAGCGGTGGTCACCCACAACCCATACTTCGCTTTGACCTGCACTTGCCGACTCACGTATGTGCAGCGATACGACTTGTCCGGAGGCAACCATGTCGCGGCATCCCCATCACCCTTAGCCTCATTCGTCGGACCATCGACCGCCTGCAAATTCATTGGATCGTTCGCCAAATCAGTCCTCTGCTGTGCAGACAACTGCTGCGCACCTTTCTGCCATGCATCCAAAAGCGCCACAACGTGATCTATTTGGATCGCAGTTGACGTGCCCTCGCCCCGCACAAACGGGATCGCGGTCCCCGTATACGGATCATTCAACGTGCCCGACAACACTGTGCAGCCGTTTGAGCCCGGTTTTAACGTGATCTCGACCAGATCACGTCGCAGGATGTCGTTGCGGGTATCGCAACCATTGTGCCCGCCGTCAACCATCACATCGTCCGTCCAGGACGACCCGAACAAGTCTCGGTCGTATCCTGTCTCCGGCGAGCGGCCCTTCACCGGCAACGTCTCTAACAACGCCGTAATATCAGGTGACGCGGCCTGCGCGGCAGCGAAATTCGCAGTAAGGGCCTCGACTGACGACGACGCTGCGGGCGTCGACTTGGTCGGTGACGATGTCGGCGAGGCCGACGACGACGGTGCAACAGTCGACGCCGCATCGTTATCGGTACCTGACTTCGATAATGAGCCGATAATGCCAATGATCAGAATGAGCGCAAGGGCCAAACTCCACCGCTGCAAATACCACGGTTTATTACCTGACGAACTCTCAACAGGCGCAGACATACAAGCGTCCCCCGACAATCACTACAGTTACCCCACAAGAAATCGGCCCACGGATGGCAGTGGCCAGCGAGCCCCGACGAGCCACAGTTTAGCGGCATTGCGCAACCAAGCAGCAGGGGGTAAGTGGGCCGACTAAAGCGCAGATCCCGGCTATCGGACAGGTCGTCGGGTCTGGGTCACGGGGGCGCGGCGAAAGGGTCGGCCGCGCCAGTCGCGACTAGGCACCGACCAGCGCGTAAACCCACTGCCCATCCTGGCGCCAGGTCGTAGCCGGCTCTAGTTAGATCGAGATGAATCGCTGCAAGTAGGTGCGAAGCGCTGGATCACACGCGTAGACGTAAGTTCCTCGTATCCCACGGGTAAGTAGCACGCTATAGACGTTGACGACAAACCGGAGCAGATCGTCGTCGCTGTAGGTAATGCCAAGGCGTGGATTGTTCTCTTTACCCTTTTTGTCGAAGTAGTTCGCTCGATCGAAGACTAGCTGGCTATTCGAGGCATCGTAACGAAGATCGGGTCCGATAATCACGCCAGCGAAGTTGAGGTCATAGCCTTGTACTGTGTGGATTGATCCGACCTCATCCACTGAGTTAGCGGAGTTAATCCAGTCCTTATCCGTCCTATTCCATCGCAGTTGAACTCCGTCAAGCTCGATGTCGTACGCCGTTGGGTCCTTCTTACTTTTCCATGGGCAGGCGTACCCTGCGACGAGGCGGCACAAGCCCTCCTCGGAATCTTTCCGCCGGATTTGGTCGCGCATCTGCTCCAGATCATCAAACATCCGGAACTCGTAGTCCCGAAAGAGCTCCCGGGTCGGCGGTAATGGACTCAGTATCTGCCGTACGTATGAGATGTAGTCCGAACCTCCGCGGACTCGCATCTGGGAGGTCAGGGGGTAGCAACGGTCCGTCGCGGCGAGGCGTTCGAGGCTTGCAGAAGGCAGATCGGCTGGCCGTACGCTCTGAGCCGAGTCGAGGAGGAAGATTTGATGATTGCTTTGCGTCTGAATCCAGTCAAGTTGCGTTTTCGAACTGTCGTCAACACCAAATAGTCGTTTGTTGATCTCGGCAAATCGGCGATTTTGGATCGCAGAAGGCTGGTTGGCACGCTGGTTGAGTCTGTGTGTCTCGTCAACGATGAGTAAGTCGAATCTCTCTTCGCTCTCGCCAACTTGGAACGGAGTGAAGACCATTCCTTTGCTGAGTCCGGGAGTCTTAGAGAACACCTTCTCGATCGAAGAACGCAGTGACTGCTGGGGGATGACAAGTCCGATGCGCACGTTTTCGAGAAGTTCGCGGTAGCCCTCGGCGAAGAATTCGGAGAAGATCGAATCGCTGTCCACTTCTTCGCCTGGCATGGACCTTGCGATATCTCGAAGCAGTTTCATGAGGTAGATGGCGACAATGGTCTTTCCGGTGCCGGGGTCGCCTTGTACGACGACAGTGCTGCGATCGCCGGAGGCGAGGTCTTCGAACAGACCCTCGAGGATGTCCTCAACTGCGATTGCCTGGTCGTTGTTGAGGGCCTTGAACGGGGACAGCTTGAACAGGTCGCTGTTCTCTATCTGTGGAATGGTGCGCGTGAACACCCCCGCTGCAAGGAGCTCTGCGAATACCTCCTCGAAGGTTTGTTGGTATTGGTTCCGACTGAAGTAGTCCGCGTCGGTGATGCCGGCGTTACGGTTCAAAACTTGGTAGCGACCGTCTCCGGCAAGCAGCCGGATTAAAAATGATTCGAGATCCAGACACGTGGACTTGTTAAATGTGCCGTCGATGACAACCCGAATCCGCCGAAGATGCTTCTTATCAGGGGACTCGAGATGCTGAAGCAAGCGGGCTGCGACGTTGAGGGATTCCCCGACGTAGATGTCGCTCCCGTCGTCGAGGCTGTAGACAACCGGCCAGTTGGTGTGTCGATTGCTGAGGGTGGCCCAACCTTTGACGTCTACTTGTGAGAACCGCAGTTGCTCGATCTCAAAGTTGGTCATACTTGGTGCTTCGGCCGCGGGCTCTCTCGACGGGGTACTTCGCCCGTGTCGTTGCCAGTTTCTCGAGAATGATTTGGTTAGCGTCCAAGTCCAGCCTGTCGGCGAGCAGCAGGCAATATGTCAGTACGTCAGCGAGCTCGTCTCTTGTGCGCTCAGGATCGGTATCGGCACTCCACTGATAACACTCAAGTAGTTCGCCCGCCTCGATCGCAATGCTCTTGGCGAGGTTCTCGGGTGTGTGGAACTGTGCCCAGTCGCGCTCCTCGACGACTGTCCGAAGTGTGTCGGTCACGGATTCTTTGATCACGCGCAAACCGTATCAACTGACCAGGTATTGAATTAGCAAGGCGTTCCGCTGGTGCCGCCGATACTCGCTAGGTAACGCAGTCCGGCGACACTGACCGCTAGGTCGATACCTCGAGTGCTGCAAGATGGTGAGGGTCGGCCGTCAGGAAGCAAATGGTGCGGGCTCGCGTGCGCGGATCCGGATGAGGATCGCGACGGTGAGGCAGATGGTGAGTAGTGCGAGGTTCATCCAGCCCACGGCACTCCAGCCGCCGGCATGCCACGCGGTTCATTTATTTTAGAGAATCGACGATTCAACTGGTGCGAACCCGATACGAGGACCTCCGCAGGGCTTTCACTGCTTGGCCCTCGAATCACGGACGCGTTCACTCGCTGGTAACGTGTTCGGGTCATGACGCTCGGGTGGCAGCCGCTACAACGTTAAAGGTCGGTTTTTTAGCGCGGACGGACCCGCGCTATCCACCGTCTTCCTCAAGAGCGACGATGAGGCCAACCCGCGAGTGGCAATCGAACTTCCGATACAGTCGGCTCAGGTATGCCTCAATCGTTTTCCGACTGTAATGGAGCTCGTCTGCGATCTCGCGATTGTTGAGCCCATCGCGAACTAGAGTTACAAGCCGCCTTTCGACATCCGTTAGATCGAGATATCGCGGGTCAGTCGATTCCACGGCCGGGCTGATCGGCGAACTATTCAAGTGCAAGAGCACTCGCTCGCGCCACGATCGAGCTCCCATCGCATCAAAACGGATCAATGCACGTCGCAGCGGGTCAGGGTCGTTCCCTTTAGCCACGCCCAGGGCGAATTCGGCGCGAGCGACGATGAAGCCGGCTCCTTCAGAGTCGGCTTCCCTTATTAGCGTTTCGGCGAGCGCAACATCGTCATTAATGACGACTGCCGCAAGGTCCGCAGTCCATCGGAAGCGGGGAATATCGGTGTGCTCTGCCAGGTCCCTGAGCCGGTCACCCGCTACGCGCGCCGATGCGAAATCCTGTAAGCCGACATAGGTCTCGAAGAGCGCCTCTAGCAATCGGGCCTCGGTGCGGAGCCAGCCTCGGTTATTAAGACGTTTGAGCTGTGATTTCAGACCTTCCAAGGCAGAGTCGAATTGGCCGTGGCCGAGTTCAATTCGCGATCGGAGGATTTCTCGTTCGCAACTGATGCGGTCGTCGGTCGAGAACCTGGGGAACGCGGAAAGCAGTTGACCAGCCTCAGAGTAGCGCGCCTGCCCAAGGAGAATCTCGCCCTCGATAAGTTGTAGGCGTCCTAAAATGGCAGTCATCCCAGAGAATTCGAGCCGCACCGAGGTGGTGCGAAGGGTCTCGAGGGCACGCGTCCATTCGCCGCGGAAGAAATAGTTGATGATCTGGTGGTGCTCCGTCTGGCCACCAGAGTTTCGCAGGGGTCCGGTGGCGACTGTGAATGCCTCAGCAATTGCCGTGCTCGATCGCATCACGAAGCCCGCTTCACTGAGGAGATAGGCAGCTGATTCGAGCGCGCCGACGCGCATTTCGCTGGAGTATTGGTCCGACCCGTCCAAGCCAATGTCGGTTAGGCGATGGATCCATTCCTCTGCTTCCTTCCAGACCCCGAGGGTTCCTGCAGCCTGACCGAGGTGGGTGAAGGTGACGACATCGGTACTATCTCCGTGGTCCTCGACCACCTTGGTGATTTCATCGAGAGCCTCGATGGCCTCTGTCGGGTGACCGACCTGGGCGAGAATTACCGGGCGTAAAGAGCGAAAAGGGATGCTTAAGCTGGCGTTCACCGTCATGCCGTCCAGTAGCTCCAGTGCCTCATCCAGCCGGCTCGTCGCGTACATGGCGTTGACGATGACGGCCAGTGTGCGGTCGCGCAGCTTGCCAGGAGGAAGGCTGGACAGCGCTTGAAGTCCGTCCCGAATTGCGAGTTCAGGTCGCGCTCCCTTCCATAGAGCTAATGCCCTGGCAGCGAGCGTTGACACGGCCAGGTCGGGGTCAGTGGGTCCGACGAGGTTGAGCGCCCGCTCGTACCAAACGGCGGCAGACAGCGGAGCAGAGTGGCGAATCGTCTCAGCGACCTCGATCGCCGCATTTATCGCGGACAGATCGCCGATCTCAGCCGACTCGACCAGATGTGTGGCTCGGCGAGTCCGTCCCATCTGCGGCGCGTCCGCCGGTAACCGGCTCGCGATCGCATAGTGAATCCGTCGTCGCTTTGTAGGCCCTAGATCTTCGTAGAGCACCTCGGCCATTAGAGGATGAGCGAATTGGTAGACGTTCCTCGAGCCGAGGACGAGAATTCCCGCCTCTACGAGACTGTCGAACGCCGATTCGAGAAACGGCTGGCTAAAGCCCGTTAGATCGGCGATCAGGGAAAACTGGTCCAGGTGGACCTCGCCAAACGCGGATAACAGTCTTGCCAGTTCTAGGCAGTGCTGGTCCTGTCGGAAGATCCGCTGGAGGAGGGCGCCGCGACGGCTAACCCTTATGTTCGGTGGAGCTTCCGGAAGGACCACCGTCTCGCCGCTGATACGCAGCGCTCCCTGGGCCTGTAGGGAAAGGAGCGCTTCCTTAGCGAACAACGGGTTCCCCGCGCTCTGCCTTTGGATGTAGGCCAGCAGGTGACTGTCGGGGGTCCCTCCGGTCACGTCCTGGACCAGGCGCTCTAGCGCAAGGTCGTCGAGGGCGCTCAGGTCGATAATGGAGTGCTGACTGTGCTCCGTGAGCCGTCCGATCGTGGTGGCGAAGCTGCTATCTGCGAGCCACTTGTCACTTCGCACGGCGCAGGCTAGGAGGATCGGACGCACGGAAAGATAGCGGAACGCCAAAGACAGGGTCTGAAGTGTCTCGTCGTCCGACGCGTGAGCATCATCGATAATGAGGACGCATGGTTGATCGACCGTTGCTGAGCGGAGAAATTGGGTAAGGCGGGCGAGTGTCGACTGTTCGGAGGGTGCGTTCGGCGAGCTTTCGACCGGAGAGAAGTGCGGTTCTGCGATCGCCTGTCCGACTAGCTTTAGATACTTGGCGGATTCCGTCGCGAGGTCTGTCTCCTGGACCGAGGACAAGGTGTCCTTGAGCGTGGAATAGGCATGGCTTCGGTCGTACTCTTGCGCACGCCCTTCAAGCGTGAGATACCCACGAGTCCTTGCGATCTGCGCTAGTTGCCTAGTGAGCATCGTCTTACCCATGCCAGCATCACCGGTCACAATGCAGCAGGTCGCGCCGTCGTTCTGCAGGCGATCCAGGAGTCCAATCAGGGCGGTTAGCTCCCCGGTGCGTCCGGAGAGCTCCTGCCCGCCGGAAATATTCGCCATTCGCTGTCGTGCCAACTTTCCAAGTGCGAGATCGCAGTGTCTGACCCCGTATCACCTTTCGCTGTACGGCGACTATACGGCGGCAGCACGGTGGCTATACGGCGACCATGTCGGCTGGATGTTCGACCTACGCCCGGCGTCGCTTCCTCCGGGGCCGTAGTGGTGTGTTGGGATCCAGTACGTCGTTCAGGAAATCGCCGAGGAGATTGAATGACAAGACGGTTATCGCAATAGCTATGCCGGGCGCGAATATCTGGCTTGGGGCAACGGTGATGAACTGAAATGAGCTTTGGAGCATCGTTCCCCAACTCGCCGTCGGAGGCTGGACACCTAAGCCGAGGAAACTCAGACTCGCTTCTGCGAGTAGACCGATCGCAAGGAGGAATGTGGCCTGAACGATAACCGGACGCATCACGTTAGGTATTACGTGCCGCCGGATCATTCTGCCTGTCGAGGTGCCGTACGTCGTTGCGACCTCGATGAAGAGGCGCTTGCGTAAGGTGAGAACTTGGCCGCGAACGAGGCGCGCAAGGATCGGTGCAAACACGATTCCGACCGCGATCATGGCCTGTACAAGGCCTCGACCGAGTGCAGCACCGACCCCGATGGCGAGCACTAGCGCGGGGAACGCGAGGAGCGTGTCGACGATGCGCATCAGGATCGCGTCGATCCAGCGTCCGAAGTATCCGGCCGCAAGACCGACCGGCACGCCAATCAGTAGCCCCACCCCTACGGCGATCACTGAGGCTTCCAGAGAGACTCGCGCGCCGTAGATGAGCCTGCTGAGCAAATCCCGGCCGAGGTCGTCAGTCCCAAGCAGATGGGCACCAGACGGCCCGGAAAGGATGCTGTTGAGGTCTTGGTCAGATGGGCTGTACGGAGCGAGAAGTGGCGCGAGGATCGCCGCCAGGATGATCAGCACAATCACAACAGCGGCGACTAGCGACACCTTGTCGGCCAGAAGCAGCCGTAACCAGCGTCGTTGCCGTGGAGTTTGCGTCACGGTCGTATCCGGTGTGCGCACTTTGTTCGTAACTTTGTCAGTCATGTCATCGAATCCTCGGGTCGACGATGCGGTACGCAATGTCCACGAGCAAATTCACCGTGATAACGATCAGCGCCATGACAAGTACGACGCCTTGGATGATCGGGTAATCCTTTTGAAGCGTTGCATTCAGGATCAGCCCGCCCAGACCGGGTATCGCGAATACTGCTTCGATCACGACGGTGGCGCCCAGGTAGGAATTCAGCTGGAGCCCCGCGATGGTCAGGATGGGCACGGAGCAATTCTTCAGCGCCCGCCAGACGATCGCGCGTTCGGATAATCCTTTGGCTCGGTGGGTTCGCACGCTATCGGCAGACATGGCCTGGATCATCGCCCCGCGGGTCTGCCGGGCGATTTCGGCAGCACCGACGATCCCCATGGCGAGGCCCGGAAGAACGGCGTGCTGAAGCGCTGTCACGGGGTCGGCGAAGAAGCTCATGCCGCCAGTCGCTGGGAACCACCCGAGCCCGAGGGCGAAGACGATCACGAGGATGAGCCCGATCCAGAAACCCGGCATTGCGACCCCCAGGGAAACCAGCGCCGTTACGGCCCTGTCGACCAGGCCGTTGGCGTGAAGCGCGGCCACGATTCCTGCGGCGAGTCCAATTACGAGCGCGATGAGCATCGCGGTAGCGACGATCGTCAGAGTCACCCCGGTGGTGCGCATCAACGCAGATCGCACCGGTTCGCCGTTGATCAGCGAACGGCCAAGGTCCCCGTGCACGAGGTTCGTCAGCCAGTTCCAGAACTGCACCGGCAGCGAATCGTTCAAACCCAGGCTCTGGCGAATGGCCTGAAGCTGCTCGGGAGTCGCGGACTCCCCGGCGATCGTAATCGCCGGGTCGCCCGGAATCATCTGGACGAGCATGAACACGACCAGGCTCGCGATCAGCAGCGTCGGGATGACTGCCCCGAGGCGCCGCAGAATTATCGAACCGAACATCTTCTCGTGTCGCCCTCATACATACCTCTCGGACCCCTTACTTGGTGATCCACAGGAAGCTGACGTCCGGCTTCCCGTATAGATCGGGCACGTAGCCTTTGACCTTGCTTTGGTACGCGACGATCAGCGGGTTGAAGTTGATCGGCAGCCAGATGACGTAGTCTTGGACGAGTTTCGCCAGCGGTTGGTAGGCCTTGGCACGAGCGGCCGTGTCCGACTCCTTCTTTCCTGCGGCAATCAGTTCTTCCACGTTTGGCGCTGCAAATCCGCCAGGGTTGTAGAAGGACTTCGGCGAGGTGAGGCTGGTGAAGGTGTCATTGGGATCAGGTCGGCCGCTCCAGCCGGAACAGTAGAGTGTTGCGGGGCCCCCATCGACGTACATCTCTTGGTTCGCAGCGCTGACATCCTTTATATCCACGGTCATTGTGATACCCGCTTCTTTGAGCTCAGATTGAATGATCTCGAGCTTCCGCTGCTGTCCAGGTGCGTTGTAGCCAATTGCTTGAACCGTGACGCCGTCCATGCCAGCTTCTGACCAGAGTTGCTTCGCCTTCTTTACGTCGTGCTTGTACGGGTATTTGAGGTCTTTGTTGTACGCCCAGTAGCTCGAGGGGAACAGCTGAGTCGCAGCCTCGCCGCCTTGACCGAAGTTGAGCGCCTTGTTGAGTGCCCCGTTGTCCAGCGCATAAGCGATGGCCTGGCGGGCCTTGAGTTCGTTGAACGGCGGCTTCCTGAAGTTGAAGTAACAGCCGTTCATCGAGACAGATGAGGAACTGTTCGCCACGATGCCCGGTTTCGCCTTGAGGCTCGCCACGAGCTGGGGGCTGACGCCATTGACGAAGTCGATCTGCTTGTCGACCAGTGCGTTGTTGGCCGTCTGACCATTTGCGATGTACTTGATGGTCAGGTTGTCCAGATACGGCTTACCTGGTTCCCAGTAGTCGGTGTTCTTAGTCAGAACCAGCGAATCGCCCGGCGCAAAACTGACAAACTTGTACGGGCCCGCACCCACGGGATGGGACGCGAAGTCGGCACCCTCGCTCTGCACCGCGGTCGGCGAGACCATCATGCCGGCCCGATCGGCGAAAATTAGCGGCAACGACGTGTCGGGCTCGGTCAGGTGAATGGTCACCGTGTCAGGGGATGTCGCGTCGACGCTCGCGACAGTCGCCAGGTTTGTCTTCACCGTCGAGGTTGGCAGCGTCCTGGCGCGATCGATGTTGAACTTGACCGCCGCCGCATCCATCGCGGTGCCGTCCTGGAACTTGACGTTTGGCTGAAGTGTGAGGACGAGCGTGAGCGGATCCGGGTATTCCCATGACTTGGCAAGGCCGGGCTTCGCCTGCAGGTCCGGGGTGAAGTTTACGAGGCGTGAGTAGATCGGGTAGAGCGAGGAGTGATCGAGCCCGGAGCCGCCCGAGATCGGATCCAGCGATGTTGGTGACGCCGAGAACGCGACGGTCAGGTCGCCTCCGGGGGTCGGCTTGCCGTACGACGTCGAGGCGCTAGCACCTTCGTTAGAGCTGCTGCCGCCGCCGCACGCGGCGAGGCCCATCGCGACGATCGCCATTAATGCGGGAATTTGAGCCTTCCTGAAGACCCCAAATCTGATTGTTGTCACAGTTATCCCCTTTGTCTGGGTGAAGCTTGGGTGGAGTTCGCGTGCTTGGCGCCGACGAGCTCGAGCTCGCGCGCGAAATGGCAAACGGCCGAATGACCGGGTGAGCCCGGCTGAACTGCCGGCGGTGGGGTGGAGCAGATCTCGGTGGCGTAGCGACATCGGGTGCGGAAGCGACAGCCTTCGGGAGGATGCAGCGGGCTAGGTAACTCACCACTGAGCACGATCCGCTCGGTGGTCCGCAGGCGGGACGGCAGGGCTTGTGGCTCGGCCGACAGCAATGCCTCGGTGTAGGGATGTAGCGGTTTGCCGATCACGTCGGCAGTGTCGCCGTACTCGACGAGTTGGCCCAGGTACATAACGCCGATGCGGTCGCAGACTCGTGCGACCACGCCGATGTCGTGTGAGATAAACAGGTACGCGAGTCCGCGCTGTTCTTGGATATCCACCAGCAGGTTCAGAATGTCCGCTTGGATCGATACATCGAGAGCAGAGACAGCCTCGTCACAGATCAGTATCCGTGGGTCAAGGGTGAGAGCGCGGGCGATATTTACCCGCTGCCGTTGACCGCCGGACAGTTCGTGGGGCCGGCGAGAGCCCTGGCGGGGGCTCAGCCCAGTCAGGTCGAGCAGTTCGTCCACGCGGCGCTGGATCTCACGGCGGGATAATCCGCCCCGGACAATCAGCGGTTCCGCGATGGATGCGCTTACGCTAAGTCGCGGATCCAGGGCCTCCATTGGGTCCTGGAAGATCATTTGTATCTGGCTGGCGATACGCCGACGCTGCCGTGACGACAGTGTGTCGATTCTCGTCCCATCAAGGTGGATCTCTCCGGTGTGCACCGGCGCTAGTCCGATGATGGCCCGGCCCAGCGTGGACTTTCCTGAGCCGGACTCGCCAATGATGCCGAGTGTCTTTCCGGGCTGCAGTTCGATGGAGATGTCGTCTACGGCGCGTAGCACTCGCTTGCCGCTCATAGTGAACTGGACGCTCACTCCGCGGGTATCAAGCAGATCAACCACGTTGGCCCCCGCTCTCTACTGCTTCGGTTGGAAGAACGGCTCCGGTCAGATTGAGGTCGTCGGCACGAATGCAGCGCACGAGCCGATCTGCGGGGTAATCGCGCAGCGGTGGGTGCACTGCACGACACGCATCCTCGGCGAAGGAGCACCGCGGCTCGAACAGGCAGCCGGCAGGTAGCTCGTCGGGTGACGGTACTCGTCCCGGGACGCTCTGGAGACGTCGTCGCACCGGGTTCGTACTTGGAATGGCCTGGATGAGTCCGGACGTGTAGGGGTGGAGCGGCCGTTCAAGAACGTCATCGACGGCTGACATCTCGACGATCTCGCCGGCGTACATAGTCATCACTC
The DNA here is from genome assembly GCF_003003235.1 of Antricoccus suffuscus. Classification (NCBI taxonomy): domain Bacteria; kingdom Bacillati; phylum Actinomycetota; class Actinomycetes; order Geodermatophilales; family Antricoccaceae; genus Antricoccus; species Antricoccus suffuscus. The sequence goes on along the minus strand of NZ_PVUE01000013.1, from coordinate 50,540 downwards.
GGCTGCACAACTCGGACACCACGCCCAGGTCATGTGAGATGAACATGACCGCGGTGCCGTGGTCCTTCGAAATATCGCGAATGAGGTCGAGGATCTGGGCCTGGATAGTCACGTCGAGGGCGGTTGTCGGCTCGTCGGCGATGAGTAACCGGGGTTCACAGGCGAGCGCGATCGCGATCATGACTCGCTGCCGCATTCCACCGGACAGTTGGTGCGGGTAGTCGCGATATCGCTTCGAAGGTTCAGGGATACCCACGCTCTCCAGCAGATCTGTCGCCTGCTTTTTAGCGGCAGACCTACTCACTTCTCGGTGGGTGCGGATCGTCTCCGATATTTGATTGCCGATAGGAAACACAGGGTCGAGGGCAGTGAGCGAGTCTTGGAAGATCATCGAGATCTCGTTGCCGCGCAACCTCCGCAGCTGGGCGGGTTCGGCGGCGAGTAAGTCGGTCCCGGCGATTCGTGCGGTTCCCGTGACCCGGCTAGATTTTTCGGGGAGTAGTCCGAGAAGTGCCAGTCCGGTGACCGATTTTCCGCTCCCGCTCTCGCCCACAAGCCCGACGATTTCGCCCTCTGTCATTGAGAACGAAACGTTCTCGACGGCGCGCGACTCCTCACCGTCACGGACGAAGTAGACGCCCAGGTCGGTGACCTCCAGCAGCGGGACCGTGGATGTAGAGGTTGGCGCGTGGGCATCAGCCATCGTGGACAGTTTGCTCACGAGTGATACCTAATTCGGCGAGGACCTCCGCGGTGTGCTCGCCTATCTGTGGGACGACGAATCGGTTCGGATCGTCGGTCAACCCGACGGGAGCCACTGGTCCGGGGACTAAGAACGTCTGGCCGGCAGGGGATCGAACCTCTACGACGCCACCGGAGTCGGTCTCGATTGCGTGATTCGCGTATTCGGCTGGGGACTGGACCGGACCGCACGGGATACCGTACTCAGCGAGAACTTCCTTAATTTCCAGCCGGCTTCGGATTGCGCACCACTGGTTGATCTCGCGCTCTACATAGTCGCGCATCTCGTATATTGCTGATTCGTATGAGACGTCAGAGGCCCAGTCCTGGCGGCCGATCGCATGGCAGAACTTCTCCCATTTCACGGTCCCGATTGGTGAGAGGAATACGATTCCGTCGCTCGCCTGGAATGTATTGCCGAAAGAAGAGGCGATTCGGTTTCCCAAGGGCTCGGGCGGTTCGCCCGCGACTGATGTCCCAATCGCGTGCGCGGACACAGAAGCGTAGGAATTGAGCATGCTGATGTCGACGAATCCACCCTCGCCGGTCGCCTTTTGGCGATAGAGGGCGAACATCAGGCCGAGCGCGGCGTGGTAACTGGCCACGTGGTCGGCGACGAAGGCCGCCGCCAGGATGGGGCCGGACTCCCGTGTCCCGGAGAACGACGGCACACCGCTCATCGCCTGGATGATGCCGTCGAGCGCGCGCAGGTCGCGGTCTGGGCCGGTGGACCCAAATCCGGTGATGTGAGCCATTACGATTGACGGGTTGAGTTCCTTAAGGACCTCGAATCCCCAACCGAGGCGGCGCGGGACGTCGACCGTGTAGTTGGTCAGGACCGCGTCAGCGCTCTTCACCAGATCGTGCAGGATCTGGAGGTCGCCCGGTGTCTTCAGGTCGAGGACGATGCTGCGTTTGCCGCGGTTATGGCAGGAGAAGTAGACGCTCTCGCTGTTTAGTTGCGGGTACGCCTCTCGGGCAAGTTCTCCACCCGGCGGCTCGACTTTGATGACATCCGCGCCGTGGTCGGCGAGGATCTGTCCGCACTGCGGACCGGAGATTGCATGAGTCAATTCGATGACTCGGGTTCCGGCCAAACTGGAATGAGCGCTCACGCTTTCGTCCTCACTACCTTCGTTGTGCACGTTGCGGCCCGTGCATGTCTCGTGGCCTCTGCGCGGTGCCGTCGGGTCCAATTCGCTTGGGATCGGCGTAGCCCGGACGCTATCGGCGGCTGGGTTTACCCCGATAGAGGGAAGCTCCCCCAAGTGACACCTCGGGGTGAGGATTAGGGATCTCCCTGCAGCGGAAGTGCAACCCTATTTCCAGATGCTGCTTGTCGCTGCGCAGGCATAAGTACGCACCCAGCGGTGCTCGGGCATGTCTAGAACAAGGGACTGAGTTGATGCCAATAGGGAGCCGGCGTCTTTTATTGGGAGCGCATCTGGGCATAGCGTCAACTCAATCGATAGCCAGGATTGGCGTGCGTCGGCGCACGATTGGCTTTTCCGGAAGGTGTGCTTTGTTGATGAACGGCCAGGACGACATCGAAGAAATTGCGCGTCGGCGCAGACTCGCCGAAGGCATGGGGGGTCCCGAAGGGATCAAACGTCAGCACGATAACGGCAAACTGACGGTGAGGGAGCGTATCGAGATCTTCGCCGACAATGGAACATTCCGCGAGACTGGATACCTTGAGGGAAATGCAACGTACGACGGCGCACGGCTTGCCTCATTTGTGCCCAAAGGCGAAGTCAATGGTAGTTGCGAGATCGATGGTCGTCGGGTGTTTGTCAGCGCCGGAGACTTCACAGTCCGGGGCGGCTCGGCCGCCGGTATCCATGGAGGACTTGGTACCGAACTCCGAGTCGCGCAGCGCGCACTCGAATGGCGGCTTCCATTCGTTCGGCTTCTCGACGCGAGCGGCGGTAGCGTGAGTAGTTTTCTGGAGATGGGTCGCACATATCTCCCGGATGGAAATACATGGACTGCCACGGAGGTCGAGCTGCTGCAACATGTTCCCGTGGTCTCCGCAGTGATGGGCTCGGTTGCGGGTCTACCGGCGATCAACGCGTGTTTATCGCATTTCAATGTGATGCTTCGGGGGACCGCCCAACTGTTCCCGGGGGGCCCGCCGGTGGTGAAAGCTGCGCTGGGAATCGATATCCACAAAGAGCAGCTCGGAGGTTCGGACCTGCATACCCGGCGCAGTGGCGTCGTGAACAACGTCGCGAACAGCGAGAAAGATGCGCTACAGCAAATCCGCACGTTTCTCTCTTACCTGCCATCCAACGTCTATGAGATGCCGACTCGGTCATCGTCGGTCGCACCGCGGCGTGCCGCGACTGATCTACGGGGTCTCGTACCCGATGACCCACGCCGCCCGTTCGACGTTCGGACGCTCATCGACGCGGTCGTCGACGAGGAATCCTTCTTTGAGATTTCGCCCGATTACGGCCGATCACGAGTCGTAGGACTTGCTCGGGTGGACGGCTACCCAGTTGGCCTTATGGCCAACAACCCTAAGCACTTGGGAGGTTCAACCGACGTCGCTGCCGGCAAGAAAGCGATGCGGCTGATCCAGTTGTGCGACCTGTTCCACCTGCCGCTTGTGTCCCTTGCCGATGAGCCCGGCTTCATGGTCGGGCCCGCGGTGGAGCTAGAGGGTATTGAGACCGCGGGAGCGCAGCTTGTGTGGACGACGGTCAGCAGCCGAATGCCCTGGATCACGTTCGTCATACGGAGGTTGTACGGCGTCGCCGGCCAGTGCCACCACCGGCCGTCCGGCATGTACCGGAGGTACGCGTGGCCAAGCGCTCGCTGGGGATCGATGCATATCTCGGGTGGTACGGCAGCGGCGTTCAAACGTACGATCGCCCAGGCCGCCGACCCGGAGGCGAAACTGCGGGAGCTTGAGGCGGAACTTCAAGGCATCGCGTCGCCGTTCCGTACCGCGGAGGCAACCGGCCAAGACTTGATCGATCCGGCAGAGACTCGGGAACGTCTGGTTGAGTTCGTTCGCGATGCGCAACGGGTTCTCGCAACGCAGGTCGGCGTTCCCGCAATGCCTTTCCGGCCGTGAGTACCGATTCAAGCCCTACTCGTCGTATTCCGAGAGTTGACCTGGGTCTGCGGGAATGAACCTGCCGACAAGATTGATCGTTGCCGATAGAGGCGAGATCGCGTGCCGCATATTTGAATCGTGCCGGAAGCTCGGCATCGGCACTGTAGCGGTGTATTCGGCGGCTGAAGCCGAGTCGAAGCACGTGCGGATGGCCGACATCGCGATATGTGTGGGGTCCGCCGACCCCGGAGATTCCTACATGAATCGTCAACGTGTGTTGGCCGCGGCTATTGACTCCGGCGCGGATGCGGTCCATCCCGGATACGGGTTCCTGTCGGAGGATCCCCAGTTCGCGCGTGACGTTATCCGAAGCGGCTTGACATGGGTGGGGCCATCGCCGGACGTAATTGAGACGTTGCGAGACAGGATTCGTGCACGGGCATTGATGGAGGCTGCTGGCGTTCGGGCTGTACCGGGGCGGAAGTTGCCGTCGGGTGATTCTTCCGCCCGGGCGCCCGACTGCGGCGACATCGGCTATCCGCTCGTCGTAAAGGCGGGACGGGGCCCCAGAGGCACGAAGATTGCAAGGTCTGCACGCGATCTGGATTTTGCCCTTGTAGCCGCACGTGCCGACCGGTCACGGATGTCGACTTCGGACCCTATAATCGCGGAGAAATATTTCGAACACGCCAGGCACATCGAAGTTCAAATCGTCGGGCTGCGCTCCGGGCACACTGTGGCATTGGGCGAACGCGACTGTTCAGTTCAGCGCCAGCATCAGAAAGTATTGGGAGAGACTCCGGCGCCGAGGCTCGAGGACACGCAGCGTGATTGGCTGTACGAGACCGCCGTTCGTGTCGCGCGCGCGGTCGACTACCGAGGTATTGGAACGGTGGAATTCATCCTTAATGTGGAGTCCCGCGAGTTCTATTTCCTTGAAATGAATACCCGATTGCAGGTGGAACATCCGATCACCGAGATGGTGACCGGACTCGACCTTGTTCACGAGCAACTCCTGCTCGCGTCTGGAGAGCCTCCTTCGGTCGGCGTACTGGTACCGACTAGACCCAGCGGCCACTCAATGGAGTTCCGAATCTATGCGGAAGAACCTATCTACCTCGGCCCCAGACCCGAAAGGATTCGAGAATGGATCGAGCCTGCGGCGGGTGGGATCAGGGTCGACTCCGGCTACGAGGCAGGGGACGCGGTAACGGCCGATTACGACCAGTTGCTCGCCAAGATCGTCGTCTGGGGCCGAGACCGTGCCGAGGCGATGTTCCAGTTGCTCTCCGCGGCGCGTCAGTTCCGAATAGGGGGACTCGGACACAACTTGCCGTTGGTGACCGAGATCTTAGGCACCGACGATTTCTATACAGGCAACTATGACACTTCGCTGCTGACTCAAATCCAGCAGTGACCAACACGGGAAATGTGAGGATCGAACGGTGATTGAAGTACGGGCAGAGATGACGGCAAACGTGTGGAAGGTCCTGGTCGCACCGGGGGAGGAGGTGGAAATGGGCAGCGAATTGATCATCCTCGAATCGATGAAAATGGAGATACCTGTAGTCGCCGAGGAGACTGGCGTAATTAGCGCACTCGAGGTAGTCGAGGGCCAGTCGGTGGCCGAGGGCGATGTCTTGGCTGTCATCAAGTAGCCCAATGCGTAGACGGGTCTTGCGTTCTGGCTGGCGCATGGGGAAAAGCGGTCAGACCGTCGGTCGAAGCGTGCAGCGGGCAGCAACTCGGCCCGGTTTACATATTTCGCTCCGGTCAAACCTAGCTGCCGCGGTAAGCAGGCCTCCAGAAGCAGCGTAGTCATGTCGGCGCCGGAAGGTGGCGATTGTTCTCGTACGGTGACGTGGGTTCGGTCGATGGATCGGCGTATCTGTCCACCATGTACGGGCAATTGGCGTAGATGCCTGTGATCCGCTGAAGCCACCTCAAGGGACCAATTGTGCGGGTTCGCGGGCGCGGATCCGGATCAGGATCGCGATGCTGAGGCAGACAACGAGCAGTGCGAGGTTCATCCAGGCCACGCCGTTCCAGCCTCCGGCGTGCCACGCGGTGCCGGCCGTCGTGCCGAACACTGATGAGCCGAGGTAGTAGCTGAATAGGTACGCCGCGGATGCTGATCCGACGGGCATTGCGTTGGTGTGTGCCCGTTTCGCTACGGCGCCGGAGGCGGCGGCGTGTACGACGAAGAAGCCGATCACGACCATGGTTACTGCGATGACGAAGATCCACAGTGGGGCGGCGAAGCTCAGTGTGGTGCCGATGATGGCGATGATGGCGCCGAATCGGTCAGTCCTCGCCAGCGCCAGATTCACCAAGCGGGCCATTCGGATTGCACGCTCAAATTCCGACACCTGTCGCCTTGGCATATTGAGAGGTCATCGTTTGACTTCGCGTGCGGGCGCCGCGATACCGCCGGAGTGTAGAAGTAAAGAACTGTTCTGCGAAGTCTTGATCGCCGACATCGAGGGTGGGCCGGTAGAAGTAACTCCGCAATGTCCGATTGCGGTTGGTCATCTGCTGGCGCCTTGCGGGCGGGTGGAGCCTAGACGCGACCCTGCTCCTTGTATCCGACGAGGTCCAAAGCAAGACGCTGATACCGCTCGATGATTTGCCGCTTCGATTGGTCCGTCTATGGGAAACGACCCTTGTGATATCCCATCGCTGACGACGCGTTCGAACATCCGCTGTTGACCGTCGCGCAACGAAACGACAAGTCTTCGCGATGTTCGGTCGAGGCTCCACAGCTCAGAGTTCCCGATCAGGCTCTCGAGCGGATATGTTGCGTGTCGGCGGACATGGTCTCCCACGATCGCCCTGAACTGGGCAGCAGGATGTTTGGGCGTCTCGAATAGTGCTTGTTCTGTAGCTTCCAGCAGGCTTGCTCTGCCGCGGCTGATGATCGCGACGAGCAGTTCGTGCTTCGATTCGAAATGGTTGTAGATAGTGCCAGGACTAATTTCGGCGGCCTTCGCGATGTCTCGAATGGATGTTCCGTGGTATCCAAACCGCGCGATCACCACGATGGCGGCTTCGAGGATCTTCCCGACGTTGGGCCTGTCGTCGGAGCGTTCGAGAGAACACGTTGCCGGCGGGAGTCTGCCGTATGCGACAGTGGCCCGGGCAGTGGGTTCTTTCATGTCATCCGATCGGCCAATGAACGTTGGGTCATGACACATCAAGCCGTGACTCTCGAATAGTAAGATAATCTCGATATATCTGAGTATTGTCGGCTGAGCGGAAGATCCGTTACAGTCTGACCAAACGTTCATTTCGTGAAGCCGGTCATCGTGTCGAGCTGATGAGTGCGCGCCGGTAAGGAGACCGTCGCTGCCGCGAAACGAAACTCGCGTAGCGAGGGCCTGGAGGGAGATAGATGCTGGCTATCGAAACGATGGTGGTGTCCCGGCGAATGCCGCACGAAGCGTTCCTAGCGCGCTGCGCTACGAAGGCTCCGCAATGGCCTGTTCTGACGTTTCGAAGATGTGCACATCACCTGCGGGCTATTGGCAAATTCTCGCTAACTTCCACCTACTAACACAGGAGCTACTAATGGATTTCGATATCCCGAAGGAACTGCAGGACTATCTGGGTGTGCTTGATGACTTCATTGAGAAGGAGATCAAGCCGCTGCAGGAGCAGGACGACAACAATCGCTTCTTCGATCACCGTCGCGAGGACGCGCGCACTGACTGGGATCGCGACGGCCTGCCGAACGAGGAGTGGGAGCAGCTGCTGGCCGAGGCGAAGCGCCGCGCGGATGCTGCCGGTCACCTGCGGTACCCGCTGCCCAAGCAGTACGGCGGGCAGGACGGCACGAACCTGGGCATGGCGATCATTCGCGAGCATTTCGCCAGCCAGGGGCTGGGTCTGCACAACGACCTGCAGAACGAGCACTCCATCGTCGGTAACAACGTTGGACTGCTGCTGATGCTGAACTACGGCACCGAGGAGCAGAAGGAGGAGTGGGTCGAGCTGTTGGCGACCGGCAAGCGGGGCTTCGCCTTCGGCATCACCGAGCCGAACCACGGCTCAGATGCCACCCACATGGAGACCACCGCCGTGCGCGATGGTGACGAGTGGGTGATTAACGGTGAGAAGACCTGGAACACCGGCATCCACAAGGCGCAGTACGACATGATCATGGCCCGTACGTCGGGCAAGGCTGGTGACGGCGACGGCATCACCGCGTTCTTGGTGCCGACCAACTCCGCGGGGTTCAAGGTCGAGGAGTACCTCTGGACCTTCAACATGCCGACCGATCACGCGCATGTCTCGTTCAAGGACATTCGGGTGCCGCACTCGTCAATCTTCGGCGGCGAGGGCAAGGGTCTGCAGGTCGTGCAGCACTTCTTCAACGAGAATCGGATTCGTCAGGCGGCATCCAGCCTCGGCGCCGCGCAGTACTGCATCAATGAGTCGGTGCAGTATGCCAAGGAGCGTAAGCCGTTCGGTAAGCCGCTGGCGACCAACCAGGCCATCCAGTTCCCGTTGGTGGAGCTGCAGACGCAATGCGAGATGCTGCGCGCGTTGATTCACAAGACCGCGTGGGCGATGGACAAGGATGGCGCGTTCAGCGTGTCGGACAAGGTCTCGATGTGTAACTACTGGGCGAACCGCCTGGTGTGCGAGGCCGCCGATCGTGCGATGCAGGTGCACGGTGGCATGGGCTACTCGCGGTACAAGCCGTTCGAGCACATCTATCGTCACCACCGTCGCTACCGGATCACCGAAGGCGCGGAGGAGATCCAGATGCGTCGCGTCGCCGGCTATATGTTCGGCTTTATGAAGCAGCAGGCACCTAAGGGCGTCACCGGCTAGCCCGGGACCGGAACGGCCCGGGTCTGACAGTACGGCGAAAATGACCCGGGCCGAACCGCGGTGTCTGCGACGGCACGTCGCGAATGACCGAATGTATCTGCGGAATATTTAAAGATTGTGGGCCAGTTGCAGACCGGGGCGCGGCCACTGGACTTTGTAGAGACGACCGTAACCCGACGAAGTCACGTACGCCGTACGCAGATCAGGGCCGCCGAAGCAAATGTTTGTGACAAATGGGTCCGCGCCCGGTACGACGACCTGCTCGAGAAGTTCGCCTGCGGGACTGATGACGCTGATAGCGGACGTGATTAGCGTTGCGACGCAGACGTTGCCATCGCCGTCCACTCCCAGCGAATCCAGCAATTGGAACTTGTCGAAGCCCCAGAGGAGCGTCGCGCCGGAAGGTCCAATTCCGGTGCCAGTTGCCTGGCCGGGTTGAGGTACATCCCACGACCAGACGCGCCCGGTGTGAGTCTCGGATACATAGACGCGATCCCCGTCCGGGGACAGACCCACGCCGTTGGGGGTCATGAGCGGGTAAACCACTTCTTGGATCTGGCTACCGTCTGCTTTGGCGTAGTAGAGCCCGCCTCGGTCCATGTCCCGGTCGCGAGTCTTTCCTAGATCGGTGAACCAGAAACCGCCATGCTGGTCGAAAACGATGTCGTTCGGTCCCAGCAACGGGTGATCACCAACTCGGTCGTAGAGAGTGACGACCTTCCCGGTGTTCGGATTAACCCGCTGAATCCGCCCGCCGATGTAATCATCGGGTTGCTGGCCAGGCGCGCTCATCTCGCCGATCTCATGCCACTGGAACCCGCCGTTGTTACACACGTAGATCATCCCGTCCGGGCCGATCGCGGCGCCGTTTGGTCCGCCGCCGCAGTCGGCTATACGGGTCACCTCGCCGGCTGGGGAGATGCGGGCGAGAGTTCCGCTTTTGATTTCAACGACGATCACATCACCGTTCTCGGTGGCGATCGGGCCTTCAGGGAAATTCAGGTTGTCTGTAACTAGTTCGAATTGACTCACTCTGTGCTCCTTGTCCTTAACGACTGGGGCGACTCGGCTGAGTGTCCAGTGCTGCGCCTCCCACCTATCGATCGATCCGCGACCTTGGCGTATGAATGCTGGAGCGAGTAACTGCACGTTAGGGCTGAACGGGCGCTCAGTCAACATCGGCGAATCGTTGCGATACCGCGCTGTGTCGGGAACTAGTTCCGGATTTCATCGCGGCGCAAGGTGGCTGGTGACGCTGACGCCTGGCGTGGCGGCGATAAATTTAGCGGGCGTTCACTACGACAAACGGAGACGAGCATGGAACCACACCTGGCTAACATCTACGAGTCGATCGCGGACGCCGTCGGCGACCGACCAGCCCTCGTGCACGGCGAGCTCACCCGGACGTGGTCCGAGCTGGATCGACGTTCAGCGCAGATCGCTGCGGGCTTGAGCTCTGCCGGTCTCGGCGTGCAGTCGAAGGTCGCGTTCTTCCTGTACAACGGGCCGCAGTACGTCGAAGCGCAACTTGCCGCGATGAAGGCGCGGTTCGTGCCGGTCAATATCAACTATCGCTACCGCGACGCCGAACTCGCCTATTTGCTGGACAACTCCGATGCTGAGGCGCTGTTCTTCCACTCGTCGCTCGCGGCTACCGTCGATCAAGTGCGCGAGCGGATGACCAGAATGAAGGTCTTCGTTCAGGTCCCGGACGACGACACACCGCTGCTGGACGGCGCGGTGGACTACGAGAGCTTCGCCGCGGCGTACGAGCCGATGCCGCGCATCCACCGTTCCGGTGACGACATCTTCTTGCTGTACACCGGCGGGACGACGGGGCTGCCCAAGGGCGTGATGTTTGCGCTCAGCTCGTGGGCCGAGACGTTCCCGGTGGCAGCGCTAATGCTGGCCGGTCGCGACCCGGAGACCCCGCTGGACAAGCTGGCGTCGGTGGTGGCCTCGATGGAGCCCGAGGAGCGGCTCGCTACGTTGCCCGCCGTACCGCTGATGCACGGCACCGGTCTGACCTACGGCGCGCTGCTGCCTCAGACGCTTGGTGCCGCTGTGGTCACGTTGACTAATCGCTCGCTGGACGGGCACGAGCTGCTGCGCGCGGTCGAGGCTAATCGGGTAACCACCATGTCGATCGTCGGGGACGTATTGTCCAAGCCGATCATTCGGGCGATCGATGAGGGCGCAGACGGTCGCGCGTACGACTTGTCCAGCCTGCGCAATATCTACTCGTCGGGCACAATGTGGTCGTCCGAGGTCAAGCAGGCGCTATTGCAGCGGATGCCGCACATCGCGCTGACCGACATCATGAACGCCAGTGAGGGCGCGATGGCGACCCAGGTGACGACCGGGGAGGGTGGGGCCGCGACGGCACGGTTCATCCCGAACCCGACTACCAAGGTCTTCACCGATGACAATCGCGAGGTCGTTCCCGGATCGGGCGAGGTCGGCCTGCTGGCAGCCGGGGGCCGTGTCCCGGTCGGTTACTACAAGGACCCGGTCAAGACGGCCGAAACCTTCCGGGAGATCGATGGCGAGCGCTACTCGTTCCCCGGTGACATGGCCACGATCGAGGCGGACGGCACGATCACGTTGCTCGGTCGCGGCAGCCAGGTGATCAACACCGGCGGCGAGAAGGTGTTCCGTGAGGAGGTCGAAGAGGCCGTCAAGCGCGTCCCGGGCGTACGCGACTGCCTCGTGGTTGGCGTTGCCGACGAATCGTTCGGTCAAGCCGTGAGCGCGGTCGTCGCCGTAGAGGACGGCGCCGTGGTATCCCGCGAAGACATCGTCGGCTTCGTCAAGAAGGAGCTCGCCGGATACAAGGCGCCGCGACATGTCGTGTTTGTCGGCGATGTGCCTCGGGCGCCCAACGGCAAAGCCGACCACAAGACCGCGAAGGTCGTGGCCGAAGCCGAGCTCGCGGGGCAGCGCGGCCGGATCTGCGGCTAATGCTGCGGATCCCGGGTCTAATGCCTTGAGGCGATGATGATCGCGAGTACGTCAACGTCGTCGGCGCCCTTTTTGAGCCGCACCTGTCGATGTAAACGGCGGCAGCGATCAGGAGGACAACTGTGCGGGTTCTCGGGCGCGAAGCCGGATCAGGATCGCGATGCTGAGGCAGACAACGAGCAGGGCGAGGTTCATCCAGCCCACGGCACTCCAGCCTCCGGCATGCCAGGCGGTTCCGGCCGTCGTACCGAACACTGATGAGCCGAGGTAGTAGCTGAATAGGTATGCCGCGGATGCTGATCCGACGGGCATTGCATTGGTGTGTGCCCGTTTCGCTACGGCGCCGGAGGCGGCGGCGTGTACGACGAAGAAGCCGATCACGACCACGGTCACCGCGATGACGAAGATCCACAGTGGGGCGGCGAAGCTCAGTGTGGTGCCGATGATGGCGATGATGGCGCCGATCGGGATGATGGAGTGGGCGCCGATGCGGTCGGACCATCGTCCGGCGAGGGCGGAGGCCACTGAGCCGATCGGGTAGGTCAGGTAGATGAGGCCGGCGAGGCCGACCGGCAGGAGGTACGGCGCGCTTTCGAGCCGGAAGCCGGTGATGTTGAACATCGCGACGAATGCCCCCATCACGGTGAAGGAGATCGCGTTGTAGCCGAGGAGCACCGGGTCGCGTAGGACGATTTTGTAGGCGCGCGCTGATTCGGTCAGTCCTCGGCTGGTGGAGTGGAAGTTGCGGGAGGCGGGGAGTACGACGACGACCAGGACCGCGCACGCCAGGGTGAATACTGCGGTGCCGATCAGGGCTAAGTGCCAGTCGCCGAGCTGGGCCAGGCCGCCGGTGATCAGCCGCCCGCTGAGTCCGCCGAGCGCGTTGCCGCCGACGTACAGTCCGGTGGCGCGCGCATGGGATCCGGCGTGTACTTCTTCACGTAGGTAGGCCATCGCGACGGCGGGGAAGCCGGCAAGGGCGACGCCGGTCAGGGCCCGCATGATCAGCACGAACGTCCAGTTCGGTGCGACGGCGCATAACGCGGTCAGCAGTGAGGACCCGATCAGGGCCCACCGGATGACTCTCGTGCGGCCGATGGAATCGGACAGCGGGCCCAGAAACACCAGACCGACCCCGAGGCCGGCCGTGCACATCGAGATGCTCAGCGTCGACTGGGCGGGGGTGATGTCGAAGGCGCGGGTGAACTCCGGCAGCAGCGGCTGCAGGCAGTACAGCAGACCGAAGGATGCGAGGGAGCCGGCGAACAGCGCGAGTGACACACGCCGGAAGCCGGCCTCGCCATGCCGGTAACCGTCGAATGCCATTGCTTAACAGTACGAAACACTTTTCCGCGTCTCGCGGTCACCCGGGCTAGGACGTTGCTAGGTGTTGCAATAGCCGACGGGAGTGTGAGTGAAGTAACTTAGGTGCACTAGTCGCCGAGCCCAGGGGGAGCCCGCCATGCCCGACACCATTGCCGACCTGTTCCGTGCCACCGCCGCGCAGCGCCTCGACCAGGTCGCGTTTCGCTCATTGCCCCGCGACGGTCAGGAAGGACTCGCCTACACCTGGGGCGAACTGCGCCAGGAGGTCGACGTACTCGCCAAGGGACTTCATGAACTCGGCGTGGCACCCGGTGACGTCGTCGCGCTGATGCTGCTCAATCGGCCCGAGTTTCACCTATGTGACCTCGCCGGAGTGATGCTCGGGGCCGCGACGACCTCGATCTACGTCACGCTCGCGCCAGAGCAGATCGAGTACGTCATGAACGACGCTGAGGTCAAAGTCGTGTTCACCGAACAGGCTTTTTTGCCGGTCATCCAGCAGGTCCGCGCGAACGTTCCGTCGATCCAGCACGTGATCGTGATCGATGGCGAGGCGCCCGACGGCGTACTGAGCCTCGACGAGGTACGTGAGCGGGGGCGCCATAGCGACTTTGATCTCGACGCGTCCGTCGCGGCCCTGGATGTAGGCACCGTCCTCACCCTCATCTATACCTCGGGTACGACCGGCGATCCCAAGGGCGTGCAGCTCACGCACGGGAACGTGACTGCGGCGTTCCGCGCGACCGAGGGCCGCACCGTATTCCCGGACCCGTCCCGGCTGATCAGCTGGCTTCCGGCGGCGCATGTCGCCGAGCGGATGGCGCATCACTATCTGCCACTGAAGTTCGGCTCGGAAGTGACCACCTGCCCGGATCCGCGGCTGGTCGGCGAATACCTGCCGCTAGTGCGCCCGACGTGGTTCTTCGCCGTACCGCGTGTGTGGGAGAAGATGAAGTCCGCTCTCGAGGCGGCACTGGCCGCGATCCCGGGCGAGCAGGGTGAGCAGGCCCGTGCCGCGGTGCAGGCCGGCATCCAGAAGGTCAGGCTCGAGCAAGCCAAGCAACCGGTGCCAGCCGGGCTCGCGGCAGCGGTCGAGAAGGCCGACGCCGCGCTGTTCGCCGGCCTGCGTGCGCGCATCGGGCTGGACGCGGTCGAGGTAGCGAACGTCGGAGCCTCGCCCGTGCCGCCCGAGGTGATCGAATTCTTCCTCGCGATCGGCGTACCACTCGGCGAGATCTGGGGGATGAGTGAAACAGCTGGCGTCGGTGCATCGAACCCGCCGGAGGATATCCGCGTCGGGACGGTCGGTACGGCGCCTAACGGTATCGAGGCCAAGCTCGGAGAGGACGGTGAACTGCTGGTGCGTGGCGACGCGATCATGCTCGGCTACCGCAACCGACCCGAACAGAACCGCGACACGCTCGTGGACGGTTGGCTGCACACTGGGGATATAGCGACGATCGACGACGACGGGTACATCACGATCGTCGACCGCAAGAAGGAGCTCATCATCAACGCGATGGGCAAGAACATGTCCCCGGCATTGATCGAGTCCCGGCTCAAGGCCGCGTCACCGCTGATCGGTCAGGCCGTCGCGATTGGTGACAACCGGCCGTACAACACCGCGTTGATCGTGCTCGATCCGGAGTCCCTGCCGGTGTGGGCGACCGCGGAGGGGATCGACGCCTCCACCCCGGAGGAGCTCGCCAAGGACGAACGGCTGCTGGCCGCGATCGATACGGCGGTACACGACGCGAACGAGCGGCTAGCTCGCGTGGAGCAGATCAAGAAGTACACGGTGTTGCCGCACGAGTGGGAGCCCTCCGGTGACGAGCTGACCCCGACGATGAAGCTGCGCCGCCGCCCGATCTCGCAGAAGTACGCCGACCAGATCGAGGCGATGTACGCCGCGGGTCGGTAGGTTGGCTCAGGCTCAGGCCTGGGCGGCGCGTTTGCGTTCTTCGCGGGCTTTGAGGTGGCGCTCGGTGATGTCGCGGGCGATCGCCACCGACCCGGCGGTCGAGCCGTCGGATCCGGTCACGACGGCAAACGACATCTCGACGTACAAGGGGCGGTCGGGTTCTTTGTGCAGTCCGCGGGTCAACCGGGCGCGTCGTCCGCCGGTGGTCGCGCCACGCTCGATCGCGGCGTTGAACCCCTTCCAGTGCGCCGGGCGCAGCTTCTCGGGAATGATCAGGTCCAAGTTCTGGCCGATCGCGTCCTCACCGGAGAAGCCGAAGACCGCCGTCGCACCCTCGTTCCACAGGCGGATGGTGCCGTCCCGATCGGCATAAATGACCGCGTCGGCGATCGCGGCAAGGATCTCGATCGCCGGTAACTCGTTAGCGTCGGTCATCTGCGCTCCTTCGTCTTCCGTTAACAGATCAGCATCGGCTTCCACTTTGCGGCTCACGCCGATGATATCTACGCGAACGGGCCGACGAGAGGGCGAGTGTCAGGCGCGGGGAGTCAGCCTGACCATGCACGTAGTCCTCGACCGGTCCTAGCAGGACTGCGCGTCCGCTCATTGTTCCAATTAGTCAAATATGTTTAGTACTGTAGAAATGCGATTGCACCGAAGTAGCAGCAAGCGGGCCAAGCCGTTTAAGGGCGACGGTGCGAGCGGAACGCGCCGAGCAGCGGAAACTGTGTGTCAGTCTGCGCCCGGGTCGGCAGCGGATTGGCTCGGCAGCACCGACGTAGCGTGTAAGTCTTGTGGGATCGGGTGGGCGAATGGAGCTGAGAGCGGCATGGACGACGAGCATCGGATCGATCTAGGGGTGGCGTTGTTCATCCCGTACCGATACACCGAGGACCGAATTTTTCGGGCCCTCCAGGATGCCGGGTTCGACGACTGGACCCTTGCTCAGTGTCGGGTGTTCCAGCGCATCGCCCCCGACGGATCGCGCCTCACAGACCTCGCTGACCAGGCACAAATGAGTAAGCAGAGCGCCGGCGTACTCGTCGATCAACTGCAGCGTCTGCGTTACGTCCGTCGGGTCGCCGATCCAATGGATGGCCGCGCCCGGCTGATCGTGTTCGAAAAACGTGGTCTGCGGGCGGTCAAGGTGGCCAAGGCGACTCTCGACGAGATCCTCGTGGAATGGGAGGCCTATCTGGGCACCCGCAACTTCACATTATTGCACCAGATCCTGGATCAGCTCCGCGAGATCACCGATCCCTACGGTCGATAGACCGGTCGCGCCGAGTCGCGCGCCCCCTGAGTCCCGTTTGGTGGTGCCTTCGAATTCGGCGTTCGTCAGCACGCGACGGCCGAATTGACATAGTCAACATTATTGACTAATATTCAAGCAATGGTCCCGGAGAACTTCCGAGGCGGGCGAGTGCCGCGGGAGGAGTCGCGCTACCACAAGTTCGAAGCCTGATAGTCGGCTCGCCACACGCGCCTGGTACTCAATCCCGATGCACCGCCGCGCGTACGCCGCTCCTAACGGCCTCACCGAGTCGCGCCACTAGTCGGGCACCGTGCCCACGGTCGCGACACCAACACCCCCATTCATCCCTCGATAGAAGGCGAAAGATCATGAAGTTTCTTGTCCTCGGAGCCACCGGCCGCACCGGCATACTCCTCATCCAAAAAGCACTCGACCAGGGACACCAGGTCACCGCGCTCGTTCGAAGGGCCGACGCCACCGTCGATCCGCGCGCTCAAATCGTCAGCGGCGATGTCACCGACGCCGCCGTGATCGCGGACGCAGCCCGCGGACACGACGCGATCATCAGCACGCTTGGGGTGAAAAGTGCCCGCGAAACGCCCACGCTGATCACCGACACCGTTCGTGCAGTCATCGCATCGGCGAAGACGTCAGGTGTTGACCGTTTCGTTGTCCTGTCTGCGTTCGGAGTCGGCGACTCCCTCGCCAAAGCCTCATTCCTCGTGAGCCCCATATTTCGCACCCTGCTTCGGAAGGTCTACGCAGACAAGGCCGCGTCCGAAGTGCTCTTGAAGGCCAGCGATCTGAAATGGACGCTCGAATACCCCGGGGCGTTGAACAACCGAGACAGCGGCCGTTACGCCGCGGTTGCGCTCGAGAAGGTGACAAAGTTGCCGATTTACCCCACCACATCTCGCGCAAACGTCGCCGATTTCCTCCTGCGCGCCGCGGTGGAAGGAACCTTCATCGGTCAGACGGTCGTCGTTACCGACACCAAATAGGTCGCCGATGCAAAGACCCAAAGCACCCGAGCTGTAAGAAACCCGATTTGAGTCGACTCGTCAGTCGTGCAGGTTGATCATGATCAGCAGCGCATTGAATAGGGTCTTGGCGCATTCCTTCTCGCGGTTGGGGTTACGCACTACCACTTGAGCCATGCGCATTGTGGCGCCTACGTGCAAGTGAACGATCTCCTGCGCCGACAACCGCGGGCTCGCTCGCCCCTCGGCGGCCAGACGCTCGATGAATTTCCTATGGCGGTTGCCGGGCCGGCCGAGTACGTCGTCGAGGAGTTTCGCGAACTGTGGGTCGCTGAGCGCTTCGTGCGCGATGACGGTGAGTACGCCGTAATGACGAACCCACTGATTGAGATACTCACTAGTTGTGCGCTGCAGGATGGTGCGGGGATCATCGCCTGCGTTCTCTTGTGTGGCAAGGACTTCGTCCCGCACGGACTCGGCGACGGTCCTGAAGATTTCGTACTTGGAGTCGAAGTAGGAATAGACAGTCGGGCGAGTCACGCCCGAGGCCTCGGCGATCGCGCCGATACTGGTCTGCGCATACCCCAGTACGGCGAACACCTGTTCCGCGGCCTCCGCGATCGACCGTCGCCGGTCCTTCATTTGAGGGCGATCTTCAACGACTGAGATATCAACGCCCTGGTGTCGGCCGGATCGATCACGTCATCGATCTCATAGACAGCGGCGATGTTCGTCGCTTTGCCGGTCTGATACATGTCCTCGAGTAGTTCGTTGTAGCGTTGTGCCTGCCGCTGTGGATCGGTGATCGCTTCCAGCTCCTTTCGGAACCCGAGGCGTACGGCGCCCTCCAGTCCCATCCCGCCAAATTCTCCTGTCGGCCACGCGACCGTGAACAGCGGCGTCAGAAGACTGCCGCCAGCCATCGCCATCGCGCCTAATCCATATCCCTTACGTGTCACGACCATGATCTTAGGCGTGGTCAGCCGCGCGCCCGCGACAAAGAACGCCCCGAACCGCCGGACCGTCGCGTCACGCTCCGAGTCGGGCCCGACCATGAACCCTGGCGTGTCACACAAACTCAGCAGCGGGATCTTCATGTCTTGGCACATGGTGAGAAAACGAGTCGCCTTGTCCGCCCCCTGCGCGTCAATCGCACCGCCAAGATGGTGCGGATTGTTCGCGAGGATCCCGATGGTCGTGCCGTCTACCCGAGCCAGCGAGGTAATCATCCCTACCCCGAACCCTTGCCGCAGCTCGATCAGCGAACCCGGATCGACCAGCGTGTCGATTATCGGACGCATGTCGTAGCTACGTAAGCGGTTCTCGGGCACAAAATGCCGCAGTGTTCGCTGATCGGCCGGCGATTCGCCGGACGCCTCATCCAGCCGCGATGAGGTCAGATGCTGCAGCACTTGACGGCAGCGTCGTACGGCCTGCACTTCGTCGTCGACGACGATGTCGACCACACCGTTGGGGTATTGCACCCGCATCGGCCCGATGTCGCGGGGATCGTGTACGCCGAGCCCGCCGCCCTCGATCATCGCCGGACCGCCCATGCCGATGCTGCTGTCCTTCGTGGCGATCACAACGTCGCAGGAGCCGACGAGCGCGGCATTGCCGGCGAAGCTGTAGCCGGCGACGACGCCCACGATGGGGACTTTGCCGACCATCGCGGCGAGCAGCAGAAACGTCTCGCCGATCAAGCCCGGCCCGTTCGGTTTGTCGGTGTCCCCGGGTCGTCCGCCACCGCCTTCGGCGAAGATGACGATCGGCAGCTTGAGCTGGTCTGCGACCCTGAACAGCCGGTCCATCTTGCGGTGGTTCGTGTAACCCTGCGTCCCGGCAAGCACGGTGTAGTCGTAGGCAAAGACGGCGATCGGAGTACCGCTGACCATGGCGGTGCCTAGCACGATGCCGTCCGCGGGGGTCCGTTCGATCAAGTCCTGTTCGGTACGCCGGCGGCGTTGCGCGGCGATTGCCAATGACCCGTATTCCACAAACGATCCGGGATCGACTAGGGCGTCGATGTTTTCGCGGGCGGTACGTCGCCCTTGCCGGTGTCGAGAGTCGACGACGGTCGGTCGTCCCTCGTCGAGCCCGATCCGGTGACGCTCGATCGACTCGGCGAGATCCGGCCGGATCGTCTCGAGGTCAATCTCGGCAGCCACACTCTGTGCGCCGATCTCGTCGGTGCCGGGAAGCAGCCACACCACGACGTCGTCGATATCGATGAGATCGCCGATCTCGCGGGTGATCGCGGTGACGACGCCACCTCGGTCGGCGGTAATCACGTGCTGCATCTTCATTGCTTCCAGGATGCACAGCTCGGTGCCGACGCCGACGTCGTCGCCCTCGCGGACCGGTATCTCGACGATAACGCCCTGCAGGTGCGATCCAGGCCCGAAGGCGTCCGGTGGGACGTCCACCGTGAACTCGGCTGCCGGGGCAGCACTTTGCCCGCGCTCGTCCGGTTCGGACTGGCTCGGCGGGAGTCCCTCGAGGATTTCCTTGAGTTGGTCGTCGACGTAGGACGTGGTGATCTGGCCGGTGACGAACTGCTCGCCGGCGAGCAGCGCCTGCAACACCGGAAGGTTTGCCGGTACGCCGCGGATCTTGAAATCGGCAAGCGCGCGGGCGAGTTTGTCGCGGGCTGCAGCGATGTCGCGTTCGGTGACGATCACCTTCGCGAGCAGTGAGTCGTATCGCGGACTAACCACGGATCCGGGTTGGCCATGCGTATCGACGCGGACGTTGCGACCGAGCGGCGGCTGAAACGTCGTCAGCTGGCCGGTGCCGGCATGCACGGTGCCATCGGGACGCAGGACTTCGGCGTTCACTCGGGCCTGAATCGCCACCCCCGTTGCAGGCGGTGTCTCGTCTAGACCGAGGGACGCGAGGGATTCGCCGTCTGAGATCCGCAGCGCCGCCTGTACCAGGTCCAGCCCGGTGGTTGCTTCGGTGACGGTGTGCTCGACCTGTATCCGCGGGTTCACCTCGAGGAAGAAATAGTCATCGTCCTGCACGAGGAACTCCACGGTCGCGAGCCCGGAGTAATTGCCCGAGCCGATCATGCGGATCGCCGCCTCGTGCAGGCGCCCGCGCGTAGCGGCACTTGTCCAGACGGCAGGCGCGACCTCAATGAGTTTCTGGCGCCGGCGCTGGACACTGCAGTCACGGTCGCCCAGCACGACGACGCCGCCCTGGCCGTCGGCGAGCACTTGGACCTCGATATGACGGGCACGGTTGAGGAGCTGCTCGACGTACAGATCGGCGCGCCCAAAGGCCATGGTGGCCTCGGCGGAGCACCGGGCGTACGTGCCCTCGAGGTCGCCCGGTTGCAGGACCGGCGCCATTCCTCGGCCGCCACCGCCAGCCAAGGCTTTGACCATGACGGTGGCGTCGGGTCCAAGCCGGCGGATGAAGTCCTCGGCCTCGCTTAGTGTGGTGGCGCCCGTCGTACCGGCGAGGACCGGTACGCCGAGCTCGCGCGCCACCGCGAGGGCGCTCGACTTGTCGCCGAACCGTTCGAGGGCGTCGACCGACGGGCCGACAAACCCGATCCCGGCGCGGTCCAGGCTTCGCACGAAGTCGGGGTTCTCGGACAGAAATCCATACCCCGGATGCACTGCATCGCAGGACATCTCAACAGCCACCCGCGTGATTGCCTCGATATCCAGGTACGCCGATGCGCCGGACCCTCGGAGCTGCACGAACTCGTCGCCACGGTCAGCGTGAAGGCAACTGGCATCATCCTCGGGTGCGATCGCGACCGTGGCGATTCCCATCGCGGCGGCCGATTCGATGACGCGGACGGCGATCTCGCCGCGATTGGCAATCAGGAGCTTATGCACGACGACCCTCCCGCGTGATCGTGATGCCGGCCGCTTCCCGGTCCCACACGTCCTGATTGGCGTCGGCGTCCCTGAGGAGGTGCTTCTGGACCTTCTGTGTCGGCGTACGCGGCAGGGACGAGGCAAATTGCAGATATCTCGGCACCATGAAGTACGGCATCCGATCGACGAGGAACTCAATGAGCTCGACCGGATCGATTGACTGTCCTTCTCGGGTGACGATGACGGCCTTGATGTCATCCTCGGTGAGGTCCGACGGTACGGCGACGACCGCGCTCTCATACACCTGCGGGTATTCGTTGATGACCTTCTCGACCTCGAAACTGGAAATGTTCTCGCCCCGCCGGCGCAGCGCGTCTTTCATCCGGTCGACGAAGTAGAAGTGTCCGTCGTCGTCGGTCTTGAAGGCGTCACCGGTGTGGACCCATCCATCCACGATCGTGTCAGCGGTCTTGTCCGGGAGGTTGTGATATCCGTTCATGACCATCAGCGGGTCGTCGGGCTTCACCCACAGTTCGCCGACCTCGTCTGGCTGTACGTCGGCGCCAGCGGGGTCGACGACCCTCAGTTGATACCCGTCACGGGCCCGCCCGGCCTCGCCCGGCTGCAGGGACTCCCACGAACCGGTCATCACCCCGCCGATCTCGCTCATCCCATAGCCCGTGCCGATCTCGATGCCGAACCGCTCGGCAAACCCCAAGACGTCGGACGCGAGCGGGTGCATCGTGGCGTACTTCAGGGGATTGTCCGCGTCGTCGGCCTGCGGGGGTTGCTGCTGCAATATCTCCGCCATGGCGCCGAGCAGCGTGGTGTAGGTGATCTTGTTTTCGCGTACGACGGACCAGAATTTGCTCGCCGAGAAGCCCGGCTCGATGACGCAGGTGTTTTGGTGGATCAACGACTGATAGCACCCGACCCACTGTCCAGCGAGATGAAACATCGGAAGGGTCACGAGGACCCGATCAGACGGGCTCGGTCCCCGCGGCCCATCTTCTCGTGATGAGTAGGTATAGGCGTGCACATGGGAGATCTCGACGCCTTTGGACATCCCGGTCGTGCCCGAGGTGTACATGTACGCGATGAGGTCATCATGCCGGTTCGGCCGAGATTCCAGCGGGTCGGCGCTGACGACCTCATCGAGACCGATGACTCTGAAGCGTTCGCGCAGCCGATCTGCCGCGGAGATGTCACCGCGCACGACCAACGTGCGAAGATTTGTCAGCTCTTCGGCGACTCGTTCGACGCGTTCGGCATACGTGTCTTCCACGATCGCAATCGAGGTCTGTGCATCGTTCAGCACGTGGCTCAGGAAATGGCCTTTGTGCGCCGTGTTGATGGGCACCTCGATAGCGCCGCCGAGGGTGATGCCGGTCCACACGTGCATGGCGTCCATTGAGTTGTCCAGCATGAGGGCGATCGTCTGCTGACGTTGCGCGCCGAGCTGATGGAGCCCGCCGGCGATCCGCATTGCATGCTCGTAGCTTTGCGCAAACGTCCATGCGTCACCACCCGCGACGTGCGCAATATTGTCCGGGCACGTCTTCAGGGCCTTGTCGAATGCACTGCTGAGGGTTCGCTTAGAAATCGGTGGCAACTCACACATTGAGCTATAGATCCCTTACATAGATGGGTAACGGCGTACGCCGGTGACGACGTGCAGTCTGCGCGCGCACCATGGGCTGTGCGGTTCAAGCGCATCATAACGATAAATGATTGTTGGAAAGTTTCTCATTCCGGACTTTACTCCACTGTAAGGTTTGCTCTACATTGATCGCAACCCCGGACACGAAACGAGCGCGCGCGGCGCACCTAGCCGGGTTCTTGAAAGGAAGATCGATGTCGAAATCTCGATCACGCACAGGAATGCTGATCGCTGTCGCATGCGCCTTTGCTCTTGCCCTCACGGGCTGCTCAGGAAGTTCGGGCAGTGACGACGATGGGCCAATCAAGATCGCTTCTATCGCGCCGATGACCGGACCGTCGGCCGTATACGGCGAGACAGTCGTGGCGACGTTCCAGCACGTTGTCGATAAGGTCAACAAAGATGGCGGGGTCGAGGTAACCGGTAAGAAGCGAAAGCTGAAGCTGAGCGTTTACAACGACGAAGGCAAGGCGCAGGGAGCCGTAGCGGTCAGCCACGAGGCACTCGACGACGGAAACTCAATCATTCTTGGCCCGTTCAACTCTGGATCGACCTCGGCAGTTCAGCCATCGATGGGGAAGTCGGATGCAGCCTGGCTGCTCTACTCCGCCACCGTCGAGGGCGCTACCGCCAACCCGAATGTCTTCCAGACGGCGGGGGACCAAGATGCGGCGAACAAGGGGCTTGTGGACTATCTCGACGCGCATCCTGATCTGAAGCGGATCGCTGTGATCACCGACCAGACGCACACGGCGCTCATGGGGTCGCACGACGAGCTGATCAAGCAGATCAAGGGCGCAGGCCGGGAGATTGTCGCCGACCAGGCCGAGAAGTTGGGTGACACCGACTTCAATTCACAGGTCTCGGAAGTTATCAGTGCCAAGGCCGATCTGTACATCCTGCGGGCGAATCCGACCGAAGCCGCGCTCATCACGAAGCAGATGCGCCAATTGGGCGGCACGATGGAGATCATGTGGGTCGCCACGCTGACCAACGCCCAACAATTGAAGATCATGGGCGGCGAGGACTACATGACCAACGTGACGCGGTCCTCCCCGGCGTACAGCTTGGACACGTTCGTCGCGGACGGTAATCCGACCGCCGTCGCGCTGAACAAGGCGCTGGGTGACAAGGCAGGTGGCTACAGCGCCTTCGCCTACGACGCCATGATGACCGTCATCGCGGCACTCGAGAAGTCCGACGGGGTAGATAAAGAGTCCTTGTCCAAGGCGCTTGCGGGCCTCAAGGCCGACGAGCTCGACAAGACCACCTTGAACCAGTTCACCCCACAAGCCAAGGGACTTGTCTTCAAGGACCGCCGCGTGAGCGTGCCTGCCATAACCGCTGTCTGGCAGATGGGAACGGGTTGGGTCGTTGTCAAAGACACCAAGTAAGACGCCGAGAAGTCGGATCCAGACTCGAATCAGGTAGATAGGAGAGACCCAGGGATGTCCTTGCTCCTGCAACAGATTGTCAACGGACTCGTCCTCGGTGGGGCTTATGTCCTCATCGCACTCGGACTGTTCCTCGTTTTCACCGCTCTGCACATACCGAACTTCGCCCACGGTGAAATGTATGCGCTGGGCGCCTTCCTGCAATACACCTTGGTCGTCGGGCTCGGGATGAACTTCTTCGTCGGCGTCGCGTTGAGCGCCGTCGGCGTCGCAGTCATCGGTGCGCTGCTGGAGATTAGCGTCTTTCGACGGCTCGCCAGCCGCACCCTCATCACCGTTCTAGTGGGTTCGTTGGCGTTGTCCATCGTGATCCAGGAACTACTCGTGATGGTCTGGGGTAAAGACGTTCTCGCCGTCCCGGCGCCGATGCAGGGAATGGTTCAGATCGGCGGGATCAGGATCACGACCTACCGACTGCTGATTATCGTCGTGGTGATGGTCGTGGCCGCGATCGCTGGATGGCTGGTGTATCGGACGTCGTACGGGCGTCAGGTACGGGCTCTGGCGCAGAACCGCGAGATCGCGGAGATGACCGCAATCAACGTGGGTGGCATCGGCACCATCACATTTGCGCTAGGAGCGGGGCTCGCCGGGATCGCTGGTGCGCTGCTCGCACCGACGGTCGCCATTGAGCCGCGGATGGGATTTCACCCGACGCTCGTCGCGTTCATGATCCTGGTCGTGGTCGGCGGGGGAGGCCGCATGTTGTCGATCGTCCTCGGTGGTTTCTTGATCGCGGCGATCGAGGTGCTGGCGGGAAGCTATATCTCCCATGTTGCGCAGGGCATCGTGGTATTCGCGCTACTGGTCGTGTTCTTGTCGGTCCGACCTGAAGGGGCCATCCGTCAGGGTGGGGTGCAGAAGGTGACGTTATGACACAAACCGTGCGCGAAGGTCGCGTGGCTAGCGAGAACGGGTCCCCGGCGGGAACAGGGTCATCAGCTCGGCGAAGTCTCATCTGGGATGACTTTGGGCTGCGAATGCGGTGGCGTCTGCTGATTGCACTCGTGTGCTCTGCTCTGACGATCGCGGTCGGAGCGCAGTCGTCAAGTCACGAGATTTATCTGATCACGGTCATCGTGATGTGGGCGCTGGTGGCTGCCTGCTTGAACATTGTGTTCGGACTGGCGGGCCAACTTGCGCTGGGGCAGGGCGCTTTTCTCGCACTAGGGGCCTATATCGGCGTCATCGGAACCGGTCGGTTTGACTGGAGCGGCTGGGTGTCCTTGGCGGTCGCCGGAACAGCCGCCGCGATCATCACACTGTTGTTGGGCATGGTGATCTTTCGCGCCCGTGGACTGTATTTTGCACTACTCACCACGGGTCTCGCCCTCGTCGCGTACGAGGTCGCCGAGGTGTGGACGTCTGTCACTGGAGGCACGGCCGGGGTGTCCACCTCTGGACCGATAGCGCTCGGTGGAGCGGCGAAACCGTTTCGGCTGTGGCCGTTCACAATCGATGAAGATCAGAGCTACCTGGTCCTCGGGACAGTCGTGTTGGCCCTCGTGCTGCTGGCCACCACTGTAATTCTACGGCGGAAAACTGGCGCCTCGTGGTTGGCCATTCGCGAAGATGAGACCCTGGCCGCGAGCGTCGGAATCGGCGTTGCGAAAGGGAAACGGATCGCTTTCGTCCTGGCGTCAGTTCTCGTGGCGCTGGTCGGTGTTATTTACGGTCACTGGCTCGGTTATGTGCTTCCGGAGAATTTCTCCTTTGCGACCGCATCCTTCGGACCACTCGCCATGGTAGTGATCGGTGGCAGCGGGTCGATTGCCGGACCGGTCATCGGCGCGGTCGTCGTAGCGGGGCTGCCCGAGATGTTTCGCGGCCTGCAGAGCCTGTCGACACTCGCGTACGGCGCACTGCTGCTGTTCGTCATGCTTTTGATGCCTAGCGGGATCGGGGGCCTTTTCAAACAAGGATGGCGATGGGCGGTGCGGCGTTTTCGTCGGCCTGCGGACACGAGCCAAACAAAGGATGGCAATGACCGAGACAATTGACAAAACTGTTGTCCTCGCCGCCGAGAAGATCACTGCTCGTTTTGGCGGTATCGTGGCGCTGAAG
The DNA here is from genome assembly GCF_003003235.1 of Antricoccus suffuscus. Taxonomy (NCBI): domain Bacteria; kingdom Bacillati; phylum Actinomycetota; class Actinomycetes; order Geodermatophilales; family Antricoccaceae; genus Antricoccus; species Antricoccus suffuscus. The sequence continues at coordinate 24,445 of NZ_PVUE01000013.1, read as the reverse complement.
GATGTCGACCTCGCCGTACGTCGCGGCAGCGTACTCGGACTCATCGGTCCCAACGGGGCAGGGAAGACAACGCTCGTCAATGTACTGAGTGGTTTGATCCAGCCAACCAGCGGGCGAATACGCTTCGATGGCGTGCACCGAAGTTGGACCCTCGGCAAGGCCGCGCGATCCGGGGTAGCGCGAACATTCCAAGCTTCCACGGTGTTCCGCGAGTTTTCCGTCGTTGAGAATGTCTCGATCGGAGGACTCAATTCGAAGAGGCCTGTTGATCCACATCAGATCCTCGATCGAGTGGACCTGGGCGGACGAGCCCACGAAGTTGCAGGGAGCCTGTCGTTCGGTGAGTTGCGGAGATTGGGCGTTGCCATCGCTCTGTCTACCGCACCTAAAGTCATCCTGCTCGACGAACCGGGAGCCGGGCTAACCGGTCACGATCTGACGATGCTCGCGAACCTGATTCGCGGTATTCGCGATGACGGTACGGGCGTTGTGCTGGTGGACCACAACATGCGGTTCTTGATGAACACCGTCGACTCCGTTGTCGTGCTTGAGGGTGGAATGGTCATCGCAGAGGGCTCGCCTGAGGAGATACAACGTGATCAACGCGTGCTTGCCGCCTATTTAGGGAGCCACGAATGAGCCTGGTTGTGAAGCAACTCGTCGCGGGCTATGGCGAACGGACGATCATCCACGGCATCGACTTGGAGGTCGAGCAAGGCGAGGTAGTAGCCGTGCTCGGCACGAACGGCGTCGGCAAGTCGACCTTGTTGCGCACACTTGCCGGACTACAGCCGGCGACATCAGGGCAGATCCGGTTCGAAGGACGCGATATCACTCGTACCCGCGCCCATAGGCGAGTGCAGCAAGGATTGGTGCTCGTCCCCGAGGGACAGCAGTCGTTTCCGGCGATGTCGGTGTTCGAGAACCTTGAGCTTGGCGCTCGTGTCCGGGCGAAGTCGGCGACTGACACCACGGACAGGATTGCTGCTGTCATCGACTTGTTCCCGCGCTTGGGAGAGCGGAGGAACCAGGCGGCAGGCACGCTGTCAGGTGGCGAACGTCAGATGTTGGCGATCGCGCGCGCAATGCTCACCGAGCCCTCGGTACTCATGCTGGACGAGCCATCACAGGGTTTGGCGCCGATTATCATCGATCAACTTGCCGAGACGATTAACGAAATCGCGAGGACCACCACGATCTTGGTCGTCGAACAGAACCTCACCATTCCGTCGATCTGCGCTAGCCGAATCGTCGTTATCGAGGAAGGCGCGATTTCACTTGGTGGTTCGCCGGACGCGGTGCTGTCCGATGACCGGGTGGTGCACGCCTACCTGGGAATCTAGACCAGCGGGCCTTCAGCGCAATGATCGCGCTCGGACCGTGATAACTGGTGTACGCGTCACTCATACCTTCCAGAGACGCTACGGCGTATTTTGTACTGTTTACACTGCGCGTTGGGGTTTAGATAGTCGCGAGAGTGACTGTCTTCTGAGATTGGAGGTTGGCGATCGCCTCCCGGCTGTATCCGGCCTCAAGGAGGACTTCTTCGGTGTGCTGACCTACCAGAGGTGCCGGCCGAGTCACGGCCGCGCTTCCGTGCGCAAGCTCGAATCCGATTCCGGCTAATGGGACCGTTCCTAGTGGAGTCTCGACGTCCTGGAGCAGGTTTCGGTGGGCGAGTTGGGGATGCTGTAGTGCCTCGGCGAGTGAACGCACAGCACCGCACGGGACACCCTCCGCGCCGAAGCGTTGCTCCCAGTCGTATGGATCGCCCGTCTCCATCGCGGACTCAATCAACACTCGGAGTTCTTCGCGGTTTTCGCCGCGTGCGGCCCCATGTCGCAAATCTCGGATCGTCGAGTATCTCGGGACGTCCCAGTGTCCGGACCAAGGACTCAAACTGGCGCTCGGTTACGACGGCCAAGACGACGTAACCGTTTCCGCACCGGAATCGGTGTCCAGTCGGCTTGCCCGACACCGCTTGGTTTCCGGCTTGGGGACTTAGCTGGCCGAGCACGGTGTAGTTCGCGACTTGATCAGCCATCAAGCTCAGCATCGAGTCATACATCGCGACATCGACAAACTGTCCGCGGCCAGTGACCGTGCGTTGATATAGGGCGCTGGCCACGGCGAAGGCGGCGGTGAGGCCCGCGGTGGCGTCGGCAAGGGCAATCCCGGCGCGCATCGGACCGCCTCCAGGGTCACCATTAATTTTCATGATGCCGGACATAGCTTGAATCTTCCCGTCGAAGCTCGCCGTGTTCCGCTCCGGACCGTTGTTGCCGAAACCCGAGACCGAGCAGTAGATCAGCTGGGGGTTGATCTGCGCGAGAGCGTCGTAGCCGATTCCGAGGCGATCCATAACACCGGGTCGGAAGTTTTCCCACACGACATCTGCATCGCGAGCCAGCCGCTTGATTACTTCCATCGCGCCTGGCTGCTTCAGGTCCAACGCGATGCTCCTTTTGTTGACGTTCAGGGCCATGAAACTTGGCGAAATACCAGCGGTGGCCCAGCGATCGTCCGAGCTTGCAGCTGAGTACGAGTATCTGCTTTCGTCACCCTCGGCTGTCTCGATCTTGACGACGTCGGCACCGAGCATGCCGACCTGAAATGTGCCAAACGGTCCAGCGAAATAGCGAGTGAAGTCCAAGATGCGGATGCCCGCGAATGGCTGATGATCTTCGATCTGATTCTGTTGAGCTGTTGCGCGCGCCGAGAAATCGGGCAGCATTCGAAGCCTCTTTTCCGAATCGATTGTTCGGCGCCCGTTAAATAGGCCACCCAACCATCGTGCGGCAATACAATATGCGTATTGCCCAAAGCGTTTAACGATTAGTCCGGTCGTAATATGCCGTGTCTTTCGAGCGGTGTCAAGACGCATTCGCGAAGACGCCGCATTTTGCCATTGGGTCAGTGGCTTCAGATGGGGGATCGACGAACAGCACGCGATCGCCGCTATGGTAGGAAAGTTAGGACGAAGATGAAGCCGCGTGAGATGGGGCTTGGATTCGGAAGCTTGATAATTGCGAATTTTGTCGAATCTCTTGACATTCGCGTTTAGCCGCCCGCAGTATGTTCATACATTACTCGAGGTGGTGAATACAAATAGTGTATTGCCGAGCCGACGCAGCAATAATTGCCAACGACTCAGCCTTTTTGAATACTCTGTCCAACGGGCTTGGTGCGGTTGAAGTTCTCGCGGATGGGCGGCTCACATTGCGGCAGTTGGCCGATGCTCTTGGCCTACCGCGGCAAACGGCCTACCGGATCGTCCACACGATGGACCTCCTGGGATGGCTCGAACGCCGCCAATCCGATGACACGTACGGGCTCACTACGCGCTTGTGGGGGATCGGCGTTCGTTCACATGAAGCCACAGACCTGCGCGAAATTTGGGCGGAAACGGTAAATCGCCTCGGCGACCAGACCGGTGAAACCGTCCATCTTGCGGTTTATGACCAAGGGTTTTCCGTATATATAGGGAAACACGACGGTTGGCACCCTATTCGTAGCTACACGAAGCTTGGGGGGCGCTCGCCGGCGTACTGCGTGGCTACCGGAAAAGTGCTGCTCGCGGCCCGACCGGCCGAGGAGATCACCCGGCTCATCCACGGTGACCTCACAAAGTTCACCGCGACCACGATGACCGAGCCCTCTGAGCTGCGCGACGAACTCGCGAAGATCCGGAATGAAGGGCACGCCGTAAACAGCGGTGAGTATCGCGCCGAAGTCGGAGGAATCGCGGTGCCAATTCGTTCACCGCTCGGAGACGTTATCGCCGCGATTGGCTTCTCTGGTCCGCTCGAACGTATCCAAAACAAGTTTGCCGAGCTCCTAGAAGCACTCAAGAAGGCCACATCCACACGTTGACCCACACTTCGCTGCCGGCTCCGTGACTCACTGCTGAACTGCGAACCACAACACCCTTAGCCCCAGTGCTGGGGTACAGCTGCTCCGAAAGGAACACTCCATGAGCGTAAGTATCGAGATCGACGGCGTATCGAAGACCTACGACCGTCCCGGCGCTCCGCCGGTTAAAGCCTTGACGCACACCGACCTGACTCTTAACGAGGGCGAGTTCTTCTCGCTCGTTGGGCCGTCCGGATGCGGCAAATCAACCATCCTGAACATGGTCGCTGGTTTGCTTGACTCGACAAGCGGATCGCTCCGGATCGCCGGAAGCCCGGTGACCGGACCCAACCCAAGCACCGGCATCGTGTTTCAGAAGGCAACGCTCCTTCGATGGCTCACCGTTTACGAAAACGTACTCCTACCAGCAAAGGTCGCGAACGCGATCAGCACATCGACGCGGGACATGGCCGATCATCTGCTGCAACTTACGGGATTGAGCGATTTCAAAGATCGTTATCCATCCGAGCTCTCCGGTGGAATGCAACAACGTGCGGCCATCGTGCGGGCGCTCGTCAACAACCCAACAGTCTTGCTGATGGATGAACCGTTCTCCGCACTTGACGAGTTTACTCGGGAGACTCTCAACGACGAGTTGCTGCGGTTGTGGACCGAGCGTCCGAAGACGGTCCTATTTATCACGCACAACATCACCGAGGCGGTGTACCTCTCCGATCGAATCGGGGTCATGAACACGAAACCAGGCCGGCTCAAGGAGATCGTCGAGGTGAAGCTCGCGCGCCCGCGGTCACCGGAGTTGCGCACCGATGCCGCGTTCTACGACATCGTCAGGCGAGTGCGGGGGCTTATCGGGCCCATGCACGAGGAGACCGAGTCGCGCGTAGGTGCCGCATGACGACCACAGCAGCGGAGCATCTCACGATGACAACGCCGGACCGGACTGAAGAAGAGTACGCGACGATCGCGGCGGCCCAGCGGAGAACGGCCCGACGCCATAGCCGGATCCGGAATCTCTCGATGCAGGTTGGGGTTCTCGTCGTCGTCATCGGCGTGTGGATTGTCGCGGCGCAAAACGAGTGGGTTACACCGCTTCTGCTTCCGAAGTTCAGCGCGGTTCTTGATGCCTTCGAAGCGGGGCTGATCCAGGGGCAGTGGTGGCCGCACATCGGCATCACGATGCAGGAGACCGCGCTCGGATTTGTCATCGGTGTCGCACTTGGGCTGATAGTCGGAGCGTTGTTCGCATTTGTTAAGCCGCTGCATACGGCGTTCTATCCCTACGTGATTGCGCTGATGAGCTTCCCGAAGATCGCGATCGCTCCTCTCTTGATTGTCGCCTTTGGCTATGACCTGACTCCCAAGGTCATCATCGCGACAATGCTGGCCTTCTTCCCGGTAATGACCAGCGCGACCGCCGGCCTCGGTGAGGTCAACCCGGACGAACTCAACCTCATGAAGGCAATGGGTGCCAGCAAATTGGACGAATTGCGCTACCTACGGATACCTAATGCCATGTCGTACGTATTTCCATCGCTCGACGTCGCTCTCATCGGCGCGCTGCTCGGCGCTGTCGCAGCAGAATTGATCGGCGCTCAAGGGGGCCTCGGATACGTGCTCTCGCAGGGACAGGCATACGGCGATGTCGCGGGAATGTACGGCGTACTGATCCTGCTCGCCATTCTCGGCGCGTTGATGCACACCGTGATCACGCTCGTTCGCAGACTGCTGCCGATGAGCGTCGTACCCAAATCAGAAAACAAGTAGGCGAGAGGACATCATGCTTGAAGGCATAACAGTATTGGAAGTCGGCGACGAGCCGGCGGTGCGTTTCTGTGGCTGGATCTTCGCGATGAACGGGGCCGCAGTCACGCGGCTCGGGCAGCGCACGCCGTCAGGACGCACCGACAAATGGAGTGATGCCTACCTCAACACACACAAGGTCGTGCAGGACAGCGAAACGCTGAGCAAAACTGGTTTTCAGGAGATGGTTGCCGGCGCCGACGTTGTCATCGGTGACTCGAATATCGACTGGACGCTGTATGCAGCCGTGTCTGCCGTCACTGGCACGGTTGACGCATTCGCGACAGACGGACCATACGCAGGCTGGCGCGGAACCGAACTCGTCTACGCGACACTCGGCGGTGCTACCGGGTACACCTTCACGCGGGACGATGAGCCGGTCTACGGGTACGGCGACAGGTTTCAATACCTGGCCGGAATGTACCTCTACCAGTCACTGTGCTCGTGCCTGTTGCAGGCCGACTTGAACGGGCCGCTCGAAGAGTCGTACACCACCCCGAGGGTCAGAGTGTCGAATTTTGAGTCCGTGGTCTCGCTGCTTCCGTACCTCACCACGCAATACGAGTACAACAAGGTCGAGTCGACGAAAGAGCAAAGCGGGCCACGGTTTGTTAGCCGGTGTACTGATGGATTCATCGTGTCGTACGCCGGGTTCGCGTGGGAGCCGATCGCGAAAACTCTGGACCGCCTGGACCTTCTCGAGGATCCACGGTTCGTCGACAACAGCGCTCGATTCGAGAACATGGCGACACTGGGGATAGTTCTGGATGAGTGGGCCTCGAACAAGACTGTCGCCGAAGCCTGCCGCGCTGGTGCGCAGTACAACGTCGCGATTACCGACATCCGTTCGCCTGAGGCTGCTCTCGGCGACGAGTCACTCTCGCAACGGGGTGCATGGTGTGACGTCGAAATGGATGGTCGGCAAGGGCGAGTCCCGGCGGCGCCGTACACCGTGGACGGCGGCCGTCCTCACATCTCTGCGAGCGAGGTCGTCGCGTGATCAAAAGAATGAGCCCCGACAAGCTGCCGCTCACCGGCGTCCGGATCATGGATATGACGCATGTGTGGTCCGGCCCCATGGCGACGCGGGTGCTTGCCGGACTGGGCGCCGAGGTGATCAAGCTCGAGAGCCCCAATAAGCCAGACGCGCTACGCGGCAACAAGACGGATGTCGCGCTGAGATATCCAAACCTCACACCCGGCGAGGACTCGATCAACCGCAATGCCTGGTACAACACCCAGAACGTCGATAAGAAGGGCGTTGTTGTCGACCTCAAAACAGCCGAGGGCATGGACATCGCGCGCCAACTCGTTGCCACCAGCGATGTGGTGATCGCCAACTATCGACCGGGAGTCCTGGACCGGATGGGACTCGGGTTCGATGAGCTCAAGGTCATCAACCCGAAGATTGTGCTGGTCGAGATGCCGGGATACACCGCCGACAGCCCTCAGGCTGCAGCGCCTGCGTTTGGTGCGCAGTTTGATGCGCAATCAGGTGCCGCGACACTCACAGGTGGTCAGGATGGTCCGCTGTTGACCGGCTATGCAATCGGGGACCCGGCTGCGGGATTGATGGCCGGGAACGCCGTCGTGACCGCTCTACTTCGCCGGAACCGTACCGGCGCGCCGGGACACATCGTTCTCGCGCAGTCTGAGGCGATGATGCCTCTGCTCGGTGAGTATTACCTCGCCGAGAGCGTCGGAGAGTCGATCCGCGAGGAAATTAACGCTGACCGCCGCTTCGTGCCACATGGGCTCTATCGCACGGGAGACGGTGGATGGCTTGCGATCGCCGCTACCAGCGACGCGCAGTGGCGCAAGCTACGCGAGGTCCTGGTGGACGTTGACGCGAACCTCGCCGGCATTGAGACTCTTCGCGAACGTGAGGGTGCAGCGAGGCAGATCGATGACGCGCTGCGGACCTACGCGGCAGCAATCGCTGATGCAGCAGCCGGCGCTCAGGATCTGCAGACGTTAGGCGTCCCCGCTGCCCCGATGCAAGGGGCAAAGGCGATCTGCGCGGATCCGCAACTTGCGCACTCCGCGTATTTCAAGGAACTGCAGCTGGAGAGCGTCGGGACGCACAGCTACCCGGGGCTGCCCATCTGCATCGATGGCGAACGCATCGGGACGCGTACGCCCGCGCCCAGATTTAAGGAAGACACTGCGGCCGTGATGACGAAGGTAGTTGGCCTCAGCGACCAGCAGATCATCGACCTCGGACGCCGGGGCGTGCTCGGCCTTCTCGACCAGTAGCGCACGACCCATATCCGACCATCCGTCAAACGAAAGGCACCCCATGAACGAAACAGTCACATACGAGTCTCACCAAGACGTCGCGACCATCATGATCCGTCGCGGTAACAAGTTGAACGCTCTCAACAACGATGTCGTGGAAGGACTTCGCGACGCTTGGATGCGGTTTGAGGCAAGCGATGACCGTGCCGCAGTACTGACCTCGGAAGGGGACCGCGCATTCTGCGTCGGAGCCGATCTGAGCGATCCGCCCGCGGAAATGTGGGAAGCAGTACCCGGAGTGGGGGTTTCCGTCACCAAGCCGGTTGTCGCCGCGGTGTTCGGGCACTGCGTGGGAGGCGGTTACATCCTTAGTCAGCACAGTGATCTCGCGGTCGTCGCCGACAACACCGTCTTCATGTATCCCGAGGCGCGAGTCGGATTCACTGGGGGACTGTGTTCGGGCGCGGCCGTCCGTGTTCCCCACAAGATTGCGATGGAATTCCTGCTGCTAGGTGAGCCGCTGACCGCGCAACGCGCCTATGAGGTGGGGATGGTCAACAAGGTCGTGCCGCTGGGAACTCAACTGGAGGTGGCGACTCAGATGGCGCAGACCATCGCACAGAGTGCGCCGCTGGTGGTGTCGACGATCAAACAGTTCGCGGATCGCACTGTTCCATTGAGTCCTTCCGAAGAGGCGGCCCATGCTCGTCGCCAGTTGGTACAGGTCAGCCGAAGCAGCGATGGACAGGAAGGCAAGGCCGCGTTCCTGGAAAAGCGGCAGCCCTCATTTCAAGGAATCTGAGAATCCGGACTAGATGGGAATATCAAAATGTCACTGAAAACTACTGGTATTAAAGCAACGTCCGCAATCGCGACCGTTGCAATCGCAGTGCTCGGACTAGCTGCGTGTGGATCTGACAGCTCGTCAGGTAGTTCAAAGTCAAAAGATGACAGCATCGTTTTTGCCACTGGTGCGCCCGTCCTTCTCGACAGCACCGCGCCGTACGGGTCCGTACCGAAAGCCATGGGATATTGGAAAGACCAAGGGCTCACCGTGCAGATTCAGCCGACCGCCGGCGCGACGGCGTCCGCTCAGCTGCTCACTGCCGGCAAGGCCGACATCATCGCGGGCGGCACCTCTTCGTTGTACCAAGCGGCCGCGGCCGATCCGAAGATCCGGCTTGTGAGCCTGCAAGCGGAGAACTTCTGGCAGATCGCGGTGCCTGAGGACAGCAAAATCAAATCGATCGACGACCTCAAGGGCAAGACGATCGGCACTCAGTCGCTCAGCTCCGCGTCGTACCTATTCGGTCGTGCCGCCGTCCAAGCCTCGGGCCTCGATCCCGATTCGGACGTGAAGTGGTTAGTCATTGGCGTTGGAAGTCAAGCTGCAGCGGCGATCAAGGACGGGACGGTCGCGGCGTACGCGTCATACGACGGACCAACCGGCGTTGTCTCGGGCGTGCTGGGCAAGAAACTGATCAACCTGCCGACCCCGTTGGACAAGGTCTCTGGGCTGTCTGGCTACGCAACTACGGAACAGTTCCTCAAAGAGCACAAGAGCGCAATCGTCAAGTTTTTGCTCGGTACCTACAAGGGTTACATTTTCAGTACGACGAACCCTGGTGCGGCCGAGCAGATCCAATGGGCCGAATACCCCGAGCAAAAGCCGAAGGGGATGTCGACTGAGGAAGCGATCCAGTCTGTGCTGCCAAATGTTGAGTCGCGCTTCAAGAGCGGGTCTGTCCCTGGCCCGTCTGGTCTTATCGGCGACGTCCCGATGAAAGACGTGCAGGACAGCATCGACTTTATGGTGAAGTACGGCGTGCTGAAGGCGAGCCTTGACTCGAAGAAGGTCGTGGACCTAAGTCTCAATAAGGAAGCTAACAAGTTCGACGCCGACGCGGTCAAGAAGCAAGCCCAGAACTGGAAGCCGTAATGCAGACCAACGAAGCCAGCACACTTGTCATTGACCGCAACTCACTCGAAGCCCTCGAGCCTCATCCTGGCGCTGCCACGTGGTCGGAGGACGACTGCATGCTCTACGCCATCGGTGTCGGTGCTGGAAATGCTGACCCGTGCCGAGAGTTGAACCTAACCACAGAGAACTCCGAGGGCGTGACGCTGCAAGTGATACCGACGTTCGGGATCACGCTGTGCACTGTCGGACCTGGACTTTTTGCGCCGTTAGGCGTGCGCGGTCAGGATGTCCTGCTGATGGAGGAGTCCATAAGGCTCGCTAGGCCGATTCGGCCCACCGGGTCGGCGAAGTCGACGGGACGGGTCGTGGCAGTGGCTGACCATCCGCGTGGCTACGTGGTGACGGTGGAGAACGAGGTTGTTGACGGTGCCGACCACGGACCGATGTTTACGACCAGGTCACGAACATTGGTCCACGTCGCGCGCCCGGACAGCGAAATCGCGGCTATGCGCAAACCGCCGGTAGGATCGGCCGTGCCCAGCCGCGCGCCTGATGCCTCGGTAGCGTTTTCGATCGCGCAGAATCAGTGCCTGCTGTACCGACTCGCAAGCGGTCGAAACCCCTTGCACTCCGATCCGACCGTCTCTCGGCGAGTGGGCTATCAGGTGCCCTTGCTACATGGGCGCTGCACGCTCGGATTTGCCGCGCGGCACCTGATCGACGAGGTGTGCAGCGGCGACGCGAGCAAACTTCGTGCCCTGTCTGGGAAGCTTTCAGCTCCGGTATTTCCCGGAGACGATCTCACCACACGGATATGGCGTGAAGCCGATAAGGGCAGCTACGAGATTCTGCGTCCCAGAGACGGAGTCACGGTCGTGTCGAAAGGGACCTTTGAATGCGCGGTGTGAAGTCGAAAAAGACAGGTGAGTCTGCAGACGTGGACGAGGACCTATCGCGACCGCTCACCGGTGTCCGGGTGCTTGAGTTCGGCCACGTCGCCGCCGGCCCGTTTGCCGCGTCGCTTCTTGCAGACCTTGGGGCCGATGTGGTCAAGGTCGAGCCTCCTTCTGGTGACCAGATGCGATCCTGGCCGCCTCTCGTAAGCGACGAACGGGAGACGTTTAGCCACAACTTCGCCTCGGTGAACCGCAACAAGCGCAGTGTTACGGCCAATTTGAAGGATCCCAAGGAGTTTGCTGAAATCCTTGCGCTCACCCGAGAGGCTGACGTGATCGTCGAGAATTATCGGCCCGGCGCTTTGGACCGCCTTGGTCTTGGATTTGACGCGGTGTCTCACGGTCACAAGGGGATGGTCTACTGCTCGATCTCGGGCTTCGGGCTCAATAGTCCGTACGTATCGAACGGTGCTTACGACGTCGTTATCCAAGGCATGAGCGGTCTGATGAGTATTACTGGTGAACCGGGCGGAAAGCCCGTGAAAGCGGGCGTTCCGGTGGCGGACTTTATCAGCGGCCTGTACGGCGCATACACGATCGCCGCGCTGCTCCCCAAAGTCCGAGGGTCCGGTCACTCGGCTCGTATCGACTGCCCAATGCTGGACTGTCTGCTCGGCGCGTCGGCGCTTCAGACCAGCGAGTACTGGGGGAGTCACAAAGAACCCCTACCACTTGGATCGGCGCATCCTCGAAATGCGCCGTACCAGGCTTACCAGGCTTCTGACCGGGACTTCATTGTCGCGGCCGGCAGCCACAAGCTATGGCTTGCCGTGTGCGACGTAACGGACCTGGAACATCTGGCCGATGACCCGCGGTTCGTAGACCAAGAACATCGCGCCGCGAATCAAGTCGCCCTAGCAGAGGTACTGCAGGAGCGATTCAGCAACAAGCCCGCCTCCGCGTGGGTAACCGAACTCAGTGCGCGCGGCGTACCGGCAAGCCTGGTGAACTCATTCGGGGATATCTTGGCCGATTCGCACATCACCGCAACCCAACTCGTGCAGGATGTCGACGTACCGGTCGCTGGCCCGACTCCGATGGTCGTGTTTCCGGCGCGCATCGGTGAGCACCCATCGAAGATCTACAACGCGCCACCGCGCCTTGGCGAACACAACCACGATGTCTTTCGCGAATGGACCGAGTCGTGAGTCTTGATCCGCCTGTCCTTATTGACCGAGTCTCGAGCGACCGTCGAGATCTGGTGCTGAATCGGGGCGCCACGCGCAATGCGTTGTCGGGTGCACTGGTCGACGGGCTTTTGATCGCACTGCACGAGGCGGAGATCGACGGGGTTCGACTGGTGGTACTACGAAGTTGCACCCGCGTGTTCAGTAGCGGCTTCGACCTCGGCTCCTTGGAACACGAGAACGACGCTTCACTACTGCTGCGCTTTGCGCGTATCGGGCTGCTGCTTGAGCAAATCTCTCGGGCGCCCTTCTTCACGGTCGCGGTTATGGAAGGCGCGGCAGTAGGGGCGGGCGCGGACGTCGCCCTGGCGTGTGACCATCGGATCGGAACGCCGCATGCCTCCTTCCGGTTTCCGGGGGCGGGCTTTGGAGTTGTGCTGGGAACCCTCAGACTTACCGGCCTGGTCGGCGAGTCTGAGGCACTCCGCCTGGTCAGCACGAACGCGACCCTGCCGTGCGCGGAGGCGGCCGGGCTCGGCGTCGTACGAATGGTGCCGAATAACTCGGATATCGAGGCGCTCGTCACCGAACTGCAAACCGGTATCGAGGCGTTGTCGGCTGACACCGCGCGTGACCTTTGCGAGGCCGCAAGACACCTGGACTACGCAAGGGCGCTTGCCGATCTCGTGAGATCTATCGCGGGCAGGCCAGGAATCAAAGACCGCATCGCTGCATTCGCGGCCTCGGCTCGGCCGCAGCCACCCAAACCGGACGACGTACCAACGGCACCGAAACCCACCTTCTAACCGACGGACAGGAGTCACGGACATGGAACGACTTGCGTTGCACCCCCGCAGTTACGATAAGTCAGGCGCGCTGCAGATGGCCGAGGTCCCGCTAATTGCCCACCGAGGCGGCCTTTCAGAGGCGCAGTTCATCGTGCACCACTATGACCAACCCGAGGTAGCGGATCAGGAAACGCTGGTCGTCACGTCCTTGGATGGCACGAGCAGGTCGATCGATATCGAGACGATCAAGAGCCTGCCCACGCGCGAAGTGACAGCTGTCCTTGAATGCGCAGGCAATGGGCGCGGTTTCCTTGCGCAGCGGGCGCCCGGAAACCAGTTCGGCCTCGGGCTCTTTCATCAGGCAAAGTGGCGGGGCGTGTCGGTGAGAGACATCTTGCGCGACGATGACATCAGCCAGCAGGACTGGACGACCCTTGTTGTCCAGTCCAGTGACGAGGGCGTTGCTATGCCGGAGAACGTCCACGCTCAGTTTGGCAAGGGCCTGGTGCGGTCCAAAGCCCTGCACCCGGACACGATTCTGGCGTGGCAGGTGAACGGACAGGATCTGCCACGGAACCATGGCGCACCGGTCCGGCTGGTTGTGCCGGGCTGGTATGGAATTTGGTGGGCGAAATGGGTCAAGTCGCTAGCGCTGACAGACAGGCCCTACAAGGAGTTTTGGCAGCACGAACGCTATACGTACCAGACAGCCGACGGCACAATCATTGCGCCGGTTACGGAGCACCTACCTCGTGCCGTGATAGTCGCACCGGAAAGTAATGACGAGGTCTTTGACGACACCGAGGTGTCCATTCTGGCGTGGGCCGGCGAGACTCCAGTGGCCGCTGTCGAACTGACGGTCGACGACGGGGCCTCGTGGACCAGCGCGACCGTCGTGGAAGCTGCGCCCACACCCTTTGCGTGGGGACGCTATAGGGCAGCTATTTCGACCGGACTTCCGCGAGGTCGGCGCCGCCTGGCAGTGCGTGCGACCGACATAAACGGACGAACTCAATCCTGGCAGCCGGCAATGAATCGATTGGGCTACGGAAACAACGGAATTCACACTATCGAAATCGAACTTCTGCCGTCACGACCAGCCGAGGCGTAGTTCGAGAAAAGGCAGGAGCTTCGAAATGCAGGATCTGATAGACCGGGTCGCCGGAATTGTGGAGGCTTACCCCGACGAACACGTGCTCACGCCAAAAGTGGCGGAGGCGCTCACTGAAGCGCTGGCGCGTGGCCTCGACCTACCCGCCGCAACTACGAGACCGAACCCCGACCGCTACGTCATGTACCCGCTTTACATCGCTGACGACGAAAGCTTTTCAATAGCCTCCGCAGTCTGGGACGTCGGGCAGGGCACCCCGGTGCACGGACATGAAACGTGGGGAGTGGTCGGCATCTATTCAGGCCAAGAGCACGAGCTCAGCTTCGTTAAGCCGACCGTACCGGACGTCCCGCTGATAGCTAACGGAGAGCACGTTTGGAAACCCGGCGAGGTAACCGTCTGTTGCACCACGGACGACGACGTACACCAAGTGCGCTGCGAAGGTGACGCACCTGTTATCGGCATTCACATCTACGGCGGCAACATTGGGACCATTGAACGACGCTCATATGAGCCCGAAACCGGTCGAGTTGACTGGTTTGTTTCGAACTGGGGCGATACCGACTAGCGGCTATTGGTCGTGACGCGTCGGTCTAAGTAGCCGAGGTCCAGACAGTGATCGATGTCGATGTGCCGCAGGCGACGCGATTGCACCGTCTACGACACGATCGCTACGACGATAACGAGTAGCAGAATGCGCGGATGTCCTCGGCGGTCGCGTCGTTCACCTCGGGCGCGTTGACCGGCGCGAGCAGGATGTCGCCGGCGTGCGTCGTTCCCGGCGTGATCCGTCCCCGCGCCCTGACTCCGGCGGCCCAGAGCTTCCGCAGGAAGTGCAGACCCTCATCGCGCAGCGGATCGAGCTCGTTGACCGAGATGACGGTCGGCGGGAAGCCGGTCAGATCCTCGGTCGATGCGTGCAGCGGCCAGGCCGTCGGCTCGGTCGCGTTCTTCCCGCCCGGGTCGTACGCCGCCACCAACAGACCCATCATGTCGGTGCGTAGGAAGAACCCGTTGTTCTCATGCAAGGAGGTGAGCTCGGCCGGCGGATCGGCGTACATGCCGGATATATATGGGCATTCGGCGTAGACGCCGGCGATTCGCTGCACCCAGCCCTGTCGGTTCGCGGTCAGCGTGGTCGCCAGCGAGAGGTTGCCGCCGCCGGATTCTCCGGACACGACGACCTGACCGATGCCCAGATCGTCGGCATGATCGAGGACGTATTGCAGCCCGGCGACACAATCAGTCAATCCGGCCGGGTAGGGGTAGGGCCCCAACTTGCCGGCGCCGTTGCGGTATTCGACACCGACGACGACCAATCCGGTGGCCGCCATGCGGTCGCGCCACCAAACGTACTCCGGATTCGACGCGGCAAGCAGCACCATGCCGCCACCGTGGATGTGGTAGACGCAGGGGAGTGGGCCTGTCGCGTTGGTGGGCCGGTGCACGTAGAGGGTGATCTCGTTGTCATCCCCGCCCGGCACCGTCAGCGTGTCGTGCGTGATGCCTTCGACCGCGGGCACGTTCTGGAACGCCGCGGCAAACAGCTGACCGAACCCCTCCTCGGCGGCGTCGGCGTACGCGATGATGTCGGCGGTCGGCGCGTCGGGTCCGAGCGGTGGCGGCTCACCGTTGTTGTCCAGCCCGAAGGCGGCAAGCGTCGCGAGCAGCCTCGGATCCATCCGAGGGTCGGTGGCGAGCGTGCGCTCCGGGTCGCCAAGACGTCCGGGCAATTCGGGATTGGTCATCGGATTCCCCCGTAAGTGTGATGCAGTTGACAGTTGTCGCAAGTACATCACGCGGCACGTGGGCGAACAAGGGACTCGACTTGGCTCGACCCCGTGTGGCTATCGGGTCGGCTTGCGACTGACCGCGATCCCGGCCATCAGCGCCAGCCCATTAATCGTGATGACCGGTGCATCCGGCGGCGGGGTCGGTTGCGGGCCGTCGTCCCATTTGCGGCTGTCCTCGAAGGCACCCATGAAACCGATACCGCTGACCTTCACGTGGGCGTCGTCCGGTACGACGATCTCGATCCCGCCCATGATGGCGACGACCGTGATAGTCACCTCCCGCTGGGAGAAGTTGGCGTAACGAAGGTCGAGCTCCCCGCCGCCCATCCACGCGAACCCGGTGAACTTCGCTGGGACAGTCCACGCGCCCTTGCGCGTGAATCCCGACCAGATCGCCATTGAGAACGTCGGCCCCTCACCGCCTGTGATTCGGTCGGCGGCAGCGGGAGCGCCCGGCGTCGCCACCGCGTGCGACGTGGCCGGTCGAGGCGTGGAGGCCGGCGGTGCGACCAAGTCGGCGGTCAGCGGCTCGAGCTCGTCGCGGTACACCGTTGACCAGACGCTCGTCGTACGCTCCTCGAACTCGTCGAGCGAAAGTTGCCCCTTGCCTAGGGCATCCTGCAGGAGCGCGGCGGTTTGATGGCGTTCGGCATCACCGGCGCGCAGGCGAACCGCACGCTCCGATTCCGCGGGTAGGGCTGCGGGCGGTGGCCGATCGGGATCGTCCGGTGGACGCGGTGCATCAGGCTCAGACATGCGGTCCAGCCTAGGCGACTAGTTACGGGCTGGGTTACTTCTGCCGCGGGGCGGTCCACCAGAACTCAAGCTGGATGTTATCCGGGTCCCGGAAGACCAGCGCCGTACCGGATCCGGACGGCGCATCGGTCACCGGCGAGTGCTCCACGCCGAGCTCGGCGAGTCGCCGCTGCCAGTCATCCAGTTCCGCACGCTCGGCGACCGCGAAACCGACGTGATCAAGTCCGGGCTGCTTCTCATCGAACCGGTCGGAAGCTGGTTTATTGTGCTGAAGTAGCCCGATCACCATTTTGGTGGGTGGGTGAAAGAGCATCTCCACGACATAGTTTTCTGATTCCGAACGTTGAAGTCGTTTGAGACCAAGTACGTCGGCGTACCACGTCGCGCTCTTTTCGGCGTTCGTGACCGACAGTTCGAGATGGCTAACTCCAGTGAATTCAGGCATGCGATCGCGCTCCATTCGTTAATTCAGACTTACTACCGCATTCAGCGTGACGGCTCATGCGACAGGTCTGCGGCCTTGGGTGATGGGGTGAACCGGATCGGAGCGTGTTGCGGTCCGCAGGTGAAGTTGGACGGGACCCAGGTCGGCTCTTCGGTGAGTTCAATGTTTTGCAGGCGGGTAAGGATTTGCCGGAATATCGTGTCGATCTCGATTCTGGCAAAGTGCGAGCCGAGGCAGAAGTGCGGACCGCCGCCGCCGAACGCGACATGCGGGTTGGGGTTGCGGTCGAGGATGATGTCGTCCGGGTTGTCAAACACCGCAGGGTCCCGGTTCGCGGCCGCATAAAAGATGCCCACCTTGTCTCCGGCGCGGACGCTCACATCGCCGATCGTCGTGTCCTCGGTCGCGGTGCGGCGCATATGTACGACGGGGCTTTGGAACCGCAACAACTCGTCGATAGCCGTCGGCATGAGCTCATCGACGTTCGCCCTGAACTGTTCGAGGATCTCGGGGCGCTGTACGAGCGAAACGAGGCCGCCCCCGACCAAGCCCCGAGTGGTATCGCCGCCAGCATTGACCAGCAGAGTGATGAAGGCCTGGAACTCCTGGCTGGTCAGCTTCTGTCCGTCAAGTTCGGCGTGCGCGAGGCTGGAGGCCAGATCGTTGCCGGGGTTGGCGGTTTTCTCGGCGTGCAGCTCGGCGGTGAATGCTTGATAGTCGCTGGCGACCTGGGCGCGCCGCTCGTCGGTGACGCTGTCCATCGCCGAGTGCATGACCTCGGTCAGGTCATACAGGCGCACGCCGACCTCGAGCGGTATGCCCAGCAGCTGCGCCACGACGTACGACGGGAGCTTGCCGGCGATGTCTCGCACGAGATCGCACTCGCCCCGCTCGGACACCTCGTCGATAATTTGCGACGCCAACTGTGCGATATCCGCCTGCCATTCGGCGGCCCGTTTCGGCAGGAACTGCGGTCCGACCAGCTTGCGATAGCGGTTGTGCTGCGGCGGATCCATGTTGAGCATCATCGCCCGTACGGCGCCGAGGTGCTCCTCAGGCATGTCGTACAGCATGGTGCCGGCGGCGTAGCTGGAGAACAGCTTGTTGTCCAGGCTGATCTCCTTGACCAGCTTGTGGCTGGTGACCGCCCAGAAGCCGCCGCCAATCTCCTCGGGTGCCTCATGCCAGTAGACCGGCGCGTTGTCCAGAAGCCAATGATATTGGTCGATGGGATGCCCCTGACGGTACGACGAGGAATGCCACAGATCGATCGGGATTCGAGTGCTGGTCGTCATCGTCGTACTCCTTCAAGGTGGGTCGTTGACGTCGCGGCTGGTGAAACGCCAACGATGACTTGGTGCGCGGCTCCGAATGACAGTGGGACCATTCGAGTCCGGACCTGCCCCGCGAAATCTACTGTGACGGTTGGCAATCCGGCAACCCAGTGAGCACACGATCGCTGTTGCGAGCTCCGCACAAAGGTGCCACGCACGTCCCGACGGCTTGGATATGTACCTGATCCTGGATAACTACGTCGCCCTCAAATGCCCGAAAGTTCAGGCATGGTTGGGAAAGCGGTCATCCGTCGTACTCTTGGAGCTCGCTTGCCCAGGCGGCGAAATACGCGCGAGCCGCCGACACATCTGCACCCGGGAGTGGGATTTCGTCGTCGGTGAAGCGTCCGATAGTTCCCAGCATCTGTCCTAGTACACCGCGGTCAAAACCCGCGTCCAACTCAGCCGCTTGACCGAGCAGGAGGTCTTTGCCGAACCTTTGCGCCAGGACATACGCATCAGCGAAATCACGCGCCTCTGCCCGGCCGAACAAAGCCAGCAGTTTGCGCCCCGCAAGTTCTCGCGGTCCCATGGTCGGCCCGAGCACTGTGACAGTCGGCAGATCGTGTGGTGGCGAGTCGATTTCCAGATCGATCAGGAGTTGGTCATCCCGATTGGTGATGAGGAGGCGGCAGAACGTCGGGCTGTCGTGAATTAACTCGACGTCATAGCCACGTCGTTTCAAAGCGCGAAGGAAGGACGTCTTCGCCTCAGCACAGACGTCACCGGAGTCGAAGCGAACAGGTCGATGTCTTGCGTCGAGCGGCTGATCAGCGCCGATGCCAGGAGTCCGGCACCGCCAGCCACAAGGAACCCGTGCGAGTCTTTGAGGCCGAAGAAGATGCGTCCGATGTGGACCTGGAAGGTCGTGGGACGGTTCTCGCCCTCCACTACGCCACAACCTTATCGGCTCCGCCGCTTACCACGGCGTTCCACGAGCTACGGACAGCCGCCGGAAGCACCAATTCATCCCACAGGTCGACCAACAGCGCGCCGTCGACGTACCGCAGCACATCCTCAGGTCCGCCCTCTCTGAGCACGATCTCGTAGACCCGGGCACGCTGGCGCCGGTCACGCATGTCGAACTGTCGACCACGGTCGGACCAGTTCAAATGCACCGGCAACTTCACGGTCGCCAAAGCATCCTCAACCGGGAGCCGTGGCAGCACCTTAGGCACCACGATCCGCCTCCCCCGATCCGCCGCGATCTCGACGAATTCCACAGCCGGAGCCAACGCCAGCTCGTATCCCGCCGCCCGCAAGATCCGCGATGCGGTATCCAGAGTCGGCGACTTACGACCGTGCTCGTAGGCCGACAAGGTGGGCCGCGACGTCGCCGCAGCAACAGCCAGGGCAGCCCGAGACAGCCCCGCCGCCTCGCGGGCCTGCACAAGTAGACGTCTGGCACCCATCGCCCCATCGTATCCGATCAGATACTGTCTGCAAAAGGGCAGGATTGTGAAGAACTTGTCGTTCTTAGCGCGCGTCGGGCGATACCGAGTGCCGCAGAAAATGGGATCGTCTATGTGACCGAGGATCGAAGGTGCATTGATTCTTCGAGACCGCATCGAGGACGCGACCCAGGAATGACCCAGGTCCCATGCAGTCCACTGAGCAATAACGAGCAGCACTCTGAGAGGAACGCGCCACCGATGGATGAACCGATTGACTTCGAGGCCCGGGCCAAGCAGTGGGTCACGCAGCGGTACGGCGAGGGCGCCGGCGTACGCAACTTTGGACCTATGCCTGGGAACTCCGGGCTGAGCTTCGGATTCGACATTTACTCGTCCGGCGAGTCGGTGCTCGAGTCGGTGGTGGTGCGGTTGGCGCCGCCTGGGGTACGACGCAGCGGCAATACCGACGTACTGCGTCAGGTGCCGCTGTTGCAGGCGCTGGGCCAGACCGACGTGCCGGTCGCGCCGCTGCTGTGGCATGGCGATGAGTCCAGCCCGTTCGGCACGGATGCGATCGCCCAACGGCGGCTTGAAGGCCGGTCGCTGAGCCGGAATGCGGTGGGGACGCTGGCGCCCGGTCGCACCGCGGACGACTATGTGGAACGCGCGGTCGAGGCGTTGACTCGCGTGCACGCGGTGGACTGGGAGGCGTTGCTTCCGGGCTGGGGTACGCCGGTTTCAGTGGAGGACGATCTGGCCTATTGGCAGCGGCTGTTGGACAAGGCCGCTGATCCGCAGGTGTTGGAGCTTGCCGGCCGGGTGCGCGCGAAGTTGATCGAGTCGCAGCCAACCGGCGATCGGCGGGGACTGTTCCACGGCGACTTCCAACCCAACAACGTGCTGTACGACGCGAGCGGCGATGTGCTGGCGATCGTGGACTGGGAGATCGCGGGCGTCGGCCGCACTGGGATGGACGTGGGCTGGCTGTCGTTCATGCTGGACAAGAGCTTCTGGGGACCGGAGTACCGGGAGGTCGTGCAGATCGATGTTGACCCGGCGTTGATCCACGGCTGGTACGAGCAGTACGCCGGGGTCGAATTGCCGCACTTTGGCTGGTACCGCGCCTATGCGGCGTACCGGTTCGGCACGATCGCGGCGTACAACGTGCGGCTGCACCGCACCGGGCGGCGACCCGATCCGGTCTACGAGACGATGGCCAGTTCGGTCCCGGTGTTGTTCCAGCGCGGCCTCGAGGTCGTCGATTCCTGAACGCTCACAGCCGACAACCGGCGGTGAGATGACCGCCGTGCAGACGCGATTTGTCTACTTGAGTACGACGCCCGGAGCGTCCGTCACTTACGCCGAACGAAGGAGAGTTAGTGCCTGAACAGTTTTCATGGGACCAAGCCGCGCGCGAGGCCGGGGTGGACGCCAACGGCCGGTTTAATATTGCCGGGATCGACCTGCCCGAAGAACGCGCGCTGATCTGGTGCCGGGACGACGGCTCGATGATCGAGCTGAGCAAGAAGGAGGTCCGTGCGCAGGTGATGCAGCTTGCCGCCGAGCTTGAGCGGCTCGGCGTACGGCCGGGGGATCGTGTGGCCGGTCTGCTAAGCAAGCGCCCGGAGTCGTTCACCGCGGCTCTCGCGACGTGGTACATCGGCGGCGTCTACGTGCCGCTGTTCTCTGGGTTCAGCGGGGACGGCATTCGGGTCCGGATGCAGGACAGTGGCGCGAGCGCGGTCGTCACCGATGGGGCGAACCTGTCTGGTCTCGACACCGTCAAGGACGAGTTTCCGGGCCTGAAGATGGTGGTCGTCGATCCAAGCGGACAGCTTTTCGGCGATCTCACGAAGGACCCGGCGGGCTATCAGCCCTTCGACTCACACGTCGATGATCTCGCCACGATCATGTACACCTCGGGTACGACGGGGAAGCCGAAGGGCTGCATGATGAGTCATCGGATCATCGCCAACTTGCGGCCATATATGGATAATTGTCTCGGGCTGGGCGAGGGCGAGGTGCTGTTCGCCGGATCCGACGCCGGCTGGTCATTCGGCCTTTTCACAACGGGTGTCGGTCCGCTCTCGCGCAAGAACCCGCGAGTGATCTTCGAGGGCCGGTTCAGCCCAGAAGGCTGGTGGCGCGCGATGGAGCAAAGCGGCGCGAGCGTTATGGCCGTCGCGCCCACGGCATTTCGCCAATTGGCGGCTGCCGGGGCGGACAAGATCCCCGCGGTGTTCACGGGAGCGTCCAGCGCCGGCGAACCCCTCGACGCCACGATCGCGCGCTGGTTCGAGCAACACGCAGGCGTGACGATCTACGACTGTTACGGGCTGTCCGAAGTCGCGATGGTCGTGGGCAATTTGCGTACCTCAGCAGAGCCGCCGATTCCCGGATCGATGGGTACGCCGGTACCGGGCTGGGAGGTCGCGCTGCGCGCCGAGGACGGCACCACCGTCGACGGCGAAGGATCCGGCAGGCTCGCGATTAGGCAGAACGGATACTTCGCGACGGCCGGCTACTGGAACCGGGAAGCGGACTGGAAGGCACGTTTCGATGGTGACTGGTTCATCACCGAGGACGTCGTACGACGTGATGCTGACGGCCGGTACTGGTTCGAGTCGCGCAGTGACGACGTCATCGTTGCCTCCGGCATGAACGTCGGCCCGTCCGAGGTCGAAAGCGCACTCCTCGAGCATCCGTTGATCGATGATGCCGGCTGTGCGGGCCTTCCCGATCCGGTAAAGGGCTCGATCGTCACGGCGCACGTCGTACTCAACGGTCCCGAACCAGAAGGCCTCGCCGACGAACTACGTGCCTGGGTGAGCGAACGGGTAGGCCGCCACGCAGCGCCCCGACGGATCCAAGTGTGGGACGAGTTGCCGCGTACGGCGAGCGGCAAACTGCGGCGCCTCGACCTCCGCGCGGCTCTTACGCAGTCTGACAACGACCATCAATAACCGTACGAAGGGCAGCAATATGTGGAGTTTTGGTACTGAACCGGAGTTTCAGAAAGAGCTCGAATGGATCGACACGTTCGTCCGGGAGGAGGTGCAGCCACTGGACTACGTGCTGGGCAGCCAGCACAACATCCACGATCCGGAATTCGAGCGTCTCGTTCGCCCGTTGCAAAAGCAGGTGAAGGAACGGGGGCTGTGGGCGTGCCATCTCGGGCCGGAGTTAGGTGGGCAGGGCTACGGGCAGGTCAAGCTGGCACTGATGAACGAGAAGTTCGGCATGTCGCGTTTCGGGCCGATTGTGTTTGGTGCGCAGGCACCGGACACCGGCAACTCCGAGATCCTGGCGCATTACGGGACCGCGGAGCAGAAGGAGCGCTACCTTCGTCCGCTGTTGGATAACGAGATCGTGTCCTGCTTCTCGATGACCGAGCCGCAGGGCGGCGCGGATCCGACCGTGTTTACGACCTCCGCTGTTCAGGATGGCGACGAGTGGGTCATCAACGGCGAGAAGTGGTTTGCCTCGGAGGCGCGCTATGCGGCGTTCTACATCATGATGGTCGTGACCGAACCGGACGAACCTAACCCGCATCGCCGGATGTCGATGTTCATCCTGCCGGCGGAGACCCCGGGGATCGAGATCGTCAAGAACTACGGGTTCTACGGCGAACCCGATGACACGCATGCCCACCTAAAGCTCAATGATGTCCGGGTGCCCGAGGAAAACATGCTGGGCGGCCGTGGCGACGCGTTCGTCGTCGCACAGACGCGCCTCAGTGGCGGGCGGATGCATCACGCGATGCGCACCATCGCGCAAGCCACTCGAGCGTTTGAGCTGATGTGCGAGCGAGTCAACTCGCGCACCACCAAGGGCGAGGTCCTCGGCCGCAAGCAGATGGTGCAGGAGCAGATCGCGGACAGCTGGATTGAGTTGCGGCAATTCCGGCTGCTGGTCCTCGAGACGGCGTGGCTCGCCGATGAGAACAAGGACTGGAAGGCGATCCGCAAGAACGTGTCCGCCGTCAAGGCGATCATGCCGGGATTGCTGCAGAGTATCGCTTCTCGCGCGCTGCACCTGCACGGTTCCCTCGGCATCACCCATGACATGCCGTTCGCGGAGTGGGTGATCAACTCTTTCCACGTCGGGCTGGCGGACGGGCCGACCGAGGTACACAAAGGCGTCGTCGCGCGCGAGGTGCTCGGCGAGTACGCCGCGACAGACGCGAAGTTCCCGTCGTACATGCGCGACGACCTTGCGGCGGCGGCGCGTGAGAAGTTCGGCATCAGCGGCTAACAGAACGTCCGGATACTTTGCGTTAAAGAGATCGGGCGCTCAAGTGTGGCGATGACGGGCAGAAATTTCAGGGTCACCTGAGCGACCTCCTCAGCACAACATCCACGGCCCGGAGTTCGGGTAGCTCCTGGACGCCGCTGGAATTGCAGTGCCAGAGAGAGTTCGATGTTTGTAGCGCTACGATCTGGGCAAAATTACCGTTCCACCTGACTGGGCTGCTCATGGAGCTATGGATGTAGTTTGGCGAGTAACAGACCCCAACGCACGATAGAGCGGAGCACAAGATGACCGAAACTACGACGTCCGCGTCGATCGGCACGATGGATCCATTTGATGCGATGAACGACCTGCGGATGTCCGAGAAGGCGCAACCGCTGCTCGAGCACGTCAAGAAATTCATCGCCGAGACCGTGGAGCCGATGTATGAGGAGTTCGTGCGTCTAGGCGAGGGACACGCCGACCGCTGGACGTATGCGCCGGGACAGCTCGAAGTGCTGCAGACGGCAAAGGATAAGGCTAAGGAGGAAGGGCTGTGGAACTTCTTCCTGCCTGATGCAGATACCGGTGAGGGTCTGTCCAACCTCGATTATGCATATATCGCCGTCGAGTTGGGCAAGAACCCGCTCGCGTCGGAGGCGATGAACTGCTCGGCGCC